>DATGYF010000201.1:0-2100 GCA_035298145.1 Terriglobales bacterium
TTTCAGGACCAGTTCGGCATGCTTGGTGCAGGTGGCGGTGATTTCCTTCAGATACTTGGCCGACGGGTCTCCCGCCTTCTTCTGCTCGGCGATGGCGACGGAAACATTGCCGGCGTCTTCGACCACATGCCCCAGGGCCTCAAGGCGCGCCTCGAGCCCAGCCACGCGTACCGCCGACGGGCCCATGTCCACGCCGCGACGTGACTGTCCCAGGTCGAGCGGGACCCCTATCACCCGGATTTTCCTGGGAGCGATGTTGGACGAAGATGTTGTGGCAGGGACCATAGGTTTCAATTAGCCTGGAAGATCCTTTTTCACCGCCGAGGGCGCCGAGAACGCCGAGTCAGGAAATTCATTTACAACCCTTTTGAGTCCATCTTTGAGGACGCGTACATGGAAATTGATGATGAGGCCAACCGATTTTCCGGAAAGCCTCAGATATGAAAGCAATTGCGCGTCGTGAATAGGCGCGAGTTCTTGAACCGCTTTGATTTCCAGGATGACCGAATCTTCGACAACCAAATCCAAGCGATAACTACAATCCAGCTTTACGTCCTTATAAACAACCGGTAATGGAAGTTGCTGTTCCACTTTGAATCCAAGCTGGCGCAACTCAAACGCCAGGCAAATCTCATAAGCCGACTCCAGTAATCCGGGCCCCAACCCTTTGTGTACCTCGATCGCCGCCCCGATGATGCGACGGGTGATCAGATCGAGCTGGTCTTTATCTCGTTCTTGCATTTCCTCGGCGTTCTCAGCGTGCTCGGCGGTGAAAAGTCTCATGGGTACAGCCGGTTCAGCATGCGCGGAAACGGAATTGTCTCCCGCACATGTTCCAGCCCGCAGATCCACGCCACGGCGCGTTCAATGCCCATGCCGAACCCGCCGTGGGGCACGCTGCCGAATTTGCGCAGGTCAAGGTACCACTTGAAAGCCTCTTCGGGAAGACCATGCTCGCGAATGCGCTGCACCAGCAGATCATAGGAGGCCATGCGCTGCGAGCCGCCGATGATCTCGCCGTAGCCTTCCGGCGCCAGCACGTCAACGCACAGCGCCAGCTCCGGCCGTTGCGGATCGGGCTCCATGTAGAAGGCCTTCACCTGCGCGGGATAGCGATGCACCATGACCGGCTTGTCAAACTGCGATGAAATATAGGTTTCGTCCGGCGATCCCAGGTCGCCGCCCCATTCGAATTTATTTTCCAGCGCGCCCTTGGCGTGCCCTTCCTGCAACATCTTTGCGGCCTCGTCGTAAGTGATGCGCGGGAACGGAGCTTCAATCTTTTCCAGCTTGGTCACATCGCGCCCGATGACTTGCAGGTCGCCGCGGCGCTTCTCCAGGCAACGCTTTACCAGAAAGCTGATCAGGCCTTCGGCCAAGTCCATGAGGTCGTCGAGTTCGGCGTACGCGACTTCGGGTTCGACCATCCAGAATTCCGTGAGATGGCGGCGGGTCTTGGATTTTTCCGCCCGGAACGTTGGCCCGAAGGAATACACCTTGCCCAGGGCCATGGCCGTTGCCTCGATGTAGAGCTGCCCGGACTGGGTAAGAAACGCCTGCTCGTCAAAATAATCGACCGGAAAAAGGGTGCTGGTGCCTTCACAGGCGGCCGGAGTAAGAATCGGAGGATCGGTGAGGATAAAGCCGCGCTCGTCAAAGAAATCACGCGCCGCCTTGATGATTTCAGCCCGCACCCGCAGAATTGCCGCCTGGCGCTGCGACCGCACCCACAGGTGCCGGTGCTCCATCAGGAATTCAACGCCGTGCTCTTTGGGCGAAATAGGATAAGGATCGCTTTCGGAAACCCGCTGTACGACCTGAATGCCGGACACATCGAGTTCATACCCGCCGGGCGCGCGCTTGTCGGCGCGGACTTTTCCCTCGACGATCACGCTCGACTCCTGGGTGAGGCCTTTGATTGCGTCGAACACTTCAGGAGCCACGGCGTTTTTCGGCACTACGCCCTGGATCAGCCCGGAGCCATCGCGGAATTGGGGGAAGAGCAGTTTCCCGCTCTCCCGCAGGTTGTAGAGCCAGCCGCGAATGGTGACGGTCTGGCCTTCATGCTTGCCGATATCGGAAATCGTGCTTACAGGTGAC
>DATGYF010000202.1:0-3686 GCA_035298145.1 Terriglobales bacterium
CGATCCCTCCGGAGCGCTGCTGAAAGATGCCGGCGCAGTAAAGCCTGGAGATGAGATCTCTGCCCGGCTAGCCAAAGGATCGCTGAGTGCGACGGTAAAGCGGCCAAGGTAGCTGTGGGTCGCACGGTGGAGGACGGGCGGAGACGCCCGGCCTCCACTGTCCGACCCGCACAACTTTACAAAGCCTTTATTTCGATCAACATAGCCCTCGGCCTGGATTACAATTACTTTGTTCCCGCTCCACTCAGACCGATTTCGGAAAGGGGGTCTGCAGGTGAAGTTCTTCGCAGCGCCATGGCCGCATCTGTCGCCGATTTCGGCGGTTGACATCCTGCTGGTCGCCATCATCATTTACGAACTGCTGGCGCTCATCAAGGGCACGCGTGCCGCATACATGCTGGTGGGGGTGGCGGCGCTGGCGCTGGCGTTTTACTTTTCCCGGGTCGGCGAACTCACCACTCTGAACTGGCTGCTCAGCACACTGTTGCCGTACGCGGTGTTCGCGCTCATCGTTATTTTTGCGGCTGAGATTCGGCAGGCTTTGGCGCGGCTGGGACGCCGGCTCCTGCTCAGCCGAACCGCGGCGTCGGAGGCGGACGCATACGATGACATCGTGCTGGCGGCCAACCTGTTTTCCCAGAACCAGACCGGCGCCCTGATTGTGATCGAGCGGGAAATCGGGTTACGCACCTACATTGAGAGCGGCGTTCCCCTGGACGCGCATCTTTCCTACGACCTGCTGGCCACGATTTTCCGCCCCAGCGCGCCTCTGCACGACGGCGCCGTGATCGTGCAGAAAGACCGGATCGCCGCCGCAGCCTGCTTCCTGCCACTCTCCATGAATCCGGTGCTCTCGACCCAACTCGGCACCCGGCATCGCGCCGGTATCGGCGTGACCGAAGAAACCGATGCCATTGCGGTTATCGTTTCCGAGGAAACCGGCGCCATCAGCCTGGCGGTGAGCGGAAAGATCGAGCGCGACCTGACCGTGGAACAATTACGCGAGCGCATTGGAGAACTGCTGCGCCGTTATGTGCCACCCTCCACCTTGCCTACGCCCATCTCCAACGGCAGCGAGGAAACTTCGAGCCCCGAGGACGACAGCCAGAGAATATCCCTTCCGCGCGCCGCCGATTCACGGGTCAGTCCGGGAGGCGACCGCTAGGCATGAAAGATTTTTTTCAGCGGCACGTGCTGCACAATTTCGGCATCAAGCTGCTTTCACTGGCGCTGGCTGTGGGCCTGTGGCTGGCAGTGGCCAGCGATCCGCCTGCGGAAGTTGCAGTGGATGTGCCTATTGTGTTCCGCAATATTCCCGAGAACCTGGAAATCAGCAGCGAGAATGTGCCCCGTTCCCAGATCCGGGTACGAGGTCCGCAGCGCGTCGTGCGGCGCCTGCAGCCGGCGGACATTTACGCCGAGATCGACCTGAGCGGGATGAAGCCGGGGGAGCGCACCTTCGATTTGACCGCGCAACAGGTGCATCAACCCAGGGAGCTTGAGGTCGTCCAGGTGGTTCCCAACCAGTTCCACCTCATTTTTGACACTCGCCTTACACGCCAGGTCCCGGTGCGCCCACGGGCTTTCGGCAACTTCGCCGCTGGCTACCAGATCGGACGCCTTGAGGCGGATCCTTCATCGATTACGATCAGCGGACCCCGCCAGCGTGTCGCGGCCGTCGAGGCCGCCATCACCGACCCGATCGACGCCAGTGGCACCATGGAGCGGGCTACTTTCGTGCGCCATGCTTACGTCTCTGATCCCCTGGTTCAGGTGATGAATCCCAATCCGGTCCGGGTCACAGTTATCATGGAGCACGCCCCGGCCACAGCCGGGCGTTAAGTATTTTCAATTCAGCATGACAACCCAGACGCGACAACTCTTCGGCACCGATGGGATTCGCGGCGTCGCCGGCGAATTTCCCCTGACCCAGGACAGCACTTACATGATCGGCCGCGCACTGGGCCATGATCTGAAGCGCTCGGGTGCATCTCCGCGAGTAGTGATTGGACAGGACACGCGGGAATCGAGCGCGTGGATTGCCGACCGGGTCACACACGGGCTGACCGCGAGCGGAATCGAAGTCCACAGCGCCGGCGTGATCACCACGCCGGGCGTTGCCTATCTCGCGCGCTCGCGCAAGTACGCGGCGGGCGTGGTCATCTCGGCGTCGCACAATCCCTGGACTGATAATGGCATCAAGGTCTTCTCCGGCGATGGCTACAAATTGCCGGACGCGCACGAAATCGCCATCGAACAGGAAATTTTTGCCCTGCTGCAGAACCCCGAAGCTCACGTGGATTCGTCGTTCCAGCCCACGCCCAGCCTCCCCGGCGAGGGCGAGCTTCGGCATGCCTACATCGCGTGGCTGGCGCAGAATGTCAGCACGGATTTGAGCCGCCTTCGAGTCCTGGTGGATTGCGCCCATGGTGCCGCCACCGCCGAGGCTCCGGATTTGTTCCGCCGGTGCCGCATGCAGGCGACGTTTCTAAGCGCAGCCCCGGACGGCAAGAACATTAATGAAAGCTGCGGCGCGTTGCATCCCGAAACCCTGGCCCGGGCAGTGGCTGAGAAACCGGGACAATTCGACCTGGGCGTGACTTTCGACGGCGACGCGGACCGCGCTCTTTTTTGCGATGCCAACGGCCGGGTAGTGAATGGCGATGCCGTGCTTCTGCTGGCGGCACGCGACATGAAGGCGCGCGGGGCATTACCCGGGGAAACTGTGGTCGCAACCACCATGTCCAACATGGGCCTCGAAATCGCCCTGCGCAATTCCGGCATTCGCCTGCTGCGCGCCAATGTCGGCGACAAATACGTGCTGGACGAAATGCGGAAGAGCGGCGCCGTCCTGGGCGGAGAGCAATCGGGTCACATTATTTTCCGGGACGGGGAAGCTACCACCGGCGACGGCCTGTTGACCGCGCTGCGCGTGATGGAGACCATGGCGCGCACCGGAAAGCCGCTAGCCGAACTGGTGAGCGATCTCAAAGTCTTTCCTCAGATAATCCAGAACGTCCGGGTGCGCGAAAAAGAGCCCTTTGCCAAAGTGCCGGAGATTCAGCAGGCGATCGACTCCGCCGTACGCGAACTGAACGGCAACGGGCGCGTAGTGGTGCGCTATTCGGGAACGGAGGCGCTGGCGCGAGTAATGATCGAAGCGGAGTCGGAAGAGAAGATGAAAGTGCTGGCCCAGAACATCGCGGGGGCGATCAAGCACGCGCTGGGAGCGTAGAGGCAGAGACCGTGTAGGGACGGGTCTCCGACCCGTCCGGGCCGGGCGAAGCTCGGCTTGATTTTATCCGTCCTAGAACCACCGAGAATGTCTCTTAAATCCTGAAACTGAGAAAATGAGAAAAGGCTTGTCGAGCTGCGCTCGACTCGACGGGTCGGAGACCCGTCCCCACACGGGCTACTCCAGGTCCCGCCAGTTCTGTCCCACCCCAACCTCTACTAGCAGCGGCACCGTCAGCGGATGAACATTCTCCATCTGATCGCGCACCAGGGCCCGCATGGACTCGACTTCGTTCTCCGGGACTTCGAATACCAGTTCATCGTGCACCTGCAGCGTCATGCGTGATTTCAATTCGCGCTCGCGCAGGGCCGCGTCGATCCGGATCATGGCAATCTTGATCAAATCGGCCGCTGTGCCCTGTAGCGGCGTGTTCACCGCCGTGCGTTCGGCG
>DATGYF010000203.1:0-9602 GCA_035298145.1 Terriglobales bacterium
AGTCGTTCTCCTGCCGCTTTATCCGCAGTACTCAAGTACGACATCCGGAAGCAGCCTCAACGAATGGCGACGCATCTTTCGTGATGACGTGCCGACGCAGACCATCGAGGCGTTCTACCGCCATCCCCGCTACCTGGACTCATTGGTTGAGAAGATTGATGAAGCGCTGGCCCGCTTCCCCGAGTCGGCTTGCCCGGAGATCGTGTTCAGCGCTCACAGCGTGCCCGCGTCAGTCATCGAAAAGGGCGATCCTTATCAGCGCCAGATTGAAGAGACGGTCGAGCTAGTGATGCGACGCGGCGCATGGCCCCTTCGCCACCGGCTTTGCTACCAGAGCAAGGTCGGCGCCAGCAAGTGGCTGCAACCGTCGCTGCACCGCACCATCCGCGATCTGGCGGCCGAGCGGGTGCGCGAAGTTTGTGTTGTGCCCATCGCCTTTGTCTCCGACCACGTGGAGACGCTGGGCGAGATCGATCACGAAGCACGGAAAGAGGCCTCGGCACTTGGCATTCAACAATTCGAGATGACGTCAGGCTTGAATGATTCGCCGGCGTTCATCGCGGCTTTAGCGGCGTTGGTAAAGAACGCGATCGCATCCGATCAGGCGCAGCATGAGGAGAACCTGGTCGCAGCCGACTAAGCGCGGCCCACGCAGGGGCGGGCGCCCTCTCCCGCCCAGCGGAACAAAGCTTCGCCGGGGTTTGTAGAGTCAGGTTCTCTGGATTAGGGTTCGGTAATTACTATTCGCTAGCTCAAGCTTTGGCGAGCTGCGCTCACCCGCCCGGACGAGGACGTCCGGGCCTACGCGAACTGTGGCGGTAATTAAGGAGTGAAGGAACGGATGGCAGACGAGTCCAAGACGGGAATTCTCGGGCATCTACCGCCCTTGCCTCGACCGGCACTCAACAACTCCGTGATCGGCATGGAGCAAGCCTATCGTCAGCGCAAGGGACTGACGCTGCTGACCGAGGCTGACATTGAAGCGCTCAAGGCCGGCCAACCCATGCCGTGGGAGGTTGGTGGCGCAACTGCGCCATCCGCTCCGCCGAGCGCCCCTGCCCCGGTTGCCGCAACTCCCGCAGCATCCGCGCCCCCGGCCCCCGCACCTCCAGCCGCAGCAGCGCGAGGCATCAGCGAAGAAGTCGCAAAATGGGTAGCTCAAGGAAACAAGTGGAGCAAGTCCACCATCGCTGCCGAACAGGCGCGCCGCGGCCGCAAGGGCTTGCCCCCGCTGAATAATGCGGAAATGTCCGCGCTCCTGGGCGAACCAGTAGAGGCCAGCACGCCTCCAGCGACAGCCGCTGCTGCAGCGCCGGCTGCGGTCGCGCCGGCGGCAAAAGCTCCCAGCGGTGCCATCAGCGCAGAAGTTGCCAAGTGGGTTGCGGAAGGAAAAAAGTGGAGCAAGTCCACCATCGCCGCCGAACAGGCGCGCCGTGGCCGCAAGAGCCTGCCTGCCCTGACGGATGCGGAAGTGGCCGCGCTGCTCGGCGAACCCGCCGCCGCGGAAGCACCGCCGGCCGCTGCGGTTGCGGCTCCGGTGGCCAGGCCAGCCGCCGCGGCACCTCGTCCCGCCGCCGGCCCGCCCTCGGCTGCCGCTACCGTTGGTCGTGGCGAGGGTTCGAACACCTACGTCGGCACACCCGCCGTCGGAACTTCGAGGGCAGCGGCGTCCGCGGGCGTGGCCTCGGTCGGCCCGGACGACAACGATATCAACCAGTCGCGCCGGCGTTTTGCCTGGGCGGCATTCGCGGCCTTCATGACCGCGTGGTTCATCGCTTTCTTCCGGTTCTTTCTGCCGCGCACGCTCTTCGAGCCCGCCACTTCCTTCAAGATCGGCTATCCCGCAGATTTTGGTTTGGGTGTCGATACCAAATTTCAGCAGAAGTTCCGCATCTGGGTGGACCGCACACCCGACCGCATTTTCGTGATTTACGCGCGCTGCACTCATCTGGGCTGCACTCCCGACTGGAAGCCAGCCGAGAACAAGTTCAAATGCCCATGCCACGGTAGTGGATACGACAGCGAAGGCATCAACTTCGAGGGACCGGCGCCGCGTCCCATGGATAGAGCTAAGGTGGAAATTGCGCCCGACGGCCAGATTCTGGTGGATGTTTCGAAACTTTATCAATGGCCCAAGGGACAGCCCACCCACTTCAATGATCCGGGGGCGTTTCTGCCGACCTAGAAAACTGTCGAGCTGCGCTCGACTGGGCAGGTGAGGACACCTGCCCCTACGCGAGATCACAAGAGGTTTACATGCCTGAAGAGAACGGGAAAAACGGGAAGCAGGTTGGCTTACTGGAAAAGGTCAAGGCTGGCATCAAGGAGGACGTCCAGTCGCTCAAGACCGATATGCCCGCTAAGGCCAAGGAGCAGATCGAGGGCCTGAAAGATCCGACCAAGACCCAGGTCTATACTTCGATCTTCCGCCACAAGCATGACGACACGCCCCGCAACCGTGCTCTGGGCGTGCTGTCGAACGTCTTCCTGCATCTGCACCCCGCCAAGATCAACCGCGACGCAGTGCGCTACAGCTACACCTGGGGAATGGGCGGAATCACCTTCTACCTTTTTATTGTGCTCACGCTCACCGGCGTGATGCTGATGTTTTATTACCACCCCAGCAAGGTGCAGGCCTTCCGCGACGTCCTGTATCTCGAACATGACGTCCCCTTCGGCAAACTTCTGCGCAACATGCATCGCTGGGCAGCGCACTTGATGGTGATCGCGGTCTGGCTGCACATGTTCCGCGTCTTTCTTACCGGGTCGTATAAAAAACCGCGTGAGTTTAACTGGAACATCGGCGTGCTGCTGCTGGTCTTCACCCTGCTGCTGTCGTTCACCGGCTACCTGCTGCCGGACGATCAACTGGGCTTCTGGGCAGTCACCGTAGGAACCAACATGGCGCGGGCCACGCCACTGCTCGGCCACGAGGGGCCGTTCGGCGCGGCGTTGCGCATGACGCCTTACAACGATGTGCGCTTCGGACTTCTGGGTGGATCGATCGTGGACGCGAACGCGCTGCTGCGCTCCTACATCTGGCATTGCATCGGAATTCCGATCGTGGCTTCGGTGCTGATGATCGTGCACTTCTGGCGGGTACGCAAAGACGGCGGAATTTCGGGGCCGGCGCCGGTCATGCTGGCTTCAGAAGTAAAGGAACCGAAGAAGTAATTTTGGGTTGTGTAGGGACGGGTATCTGACCCGTCCGGGCCGAGCAAGGCTCGGCTGGGTCTGGGCGGGTCGCAAAACACTGTCGAGTTTCGCTCGAACCACCCGGACGAGGGCGTCCGGGCCTACGCAGGCCGGTTTTCGTAGCGCTGCCGTCTCGGCGGCTGTCCGGCGGGCGTCCCGCCCGCCCGGGGGCGAGACGCCCCCGAGACAGCCGGCAGGATGCCGGCGCTACAAGTTCGGAGCAACTATGGATTGGCGGCAACTCTGGGAGATATGTTCGGCGCCTGACAACGTGCCCATCGTAGGGCTGATTCCTCTGCTCATCTTCTACATTTATCTGGCGTGGAAGCAGGCCAAGGCCAACGATGACCTGATCGGCGAACTGGAAACCAATCCGGCGATGGCCAAGACCCATCATCGCAAGAGCTGGCCCTTCCGCCCCGGCTGGCAGAAAGAGATCCACGTCTGGCCCTTTCTGCTGCGCGTGGAATTTCTCGCCGCAATGATCGTCACTATCATTCTTATGGTGTGGTCGATCACGCTGAACGCGCCGCTCGAAGAGCCAGCAAATCCCAACCTGACCATGAATCCGGCAAAGGCTCCCTGGTACTTTCTGGGGCTGCAGGAAATGCTGGTGTACTTTGATCCCTGGATCGCGGGTGTGGTCATGCCTACGTTGATCATTGTCGGCCTGATGGCGATTCCTTACATCGACACCAACCCGCTGGGCAGTGGCTACTACACCTGGAAGCAGCGCAAATTTTCCATTGGCACATTCCTGTTCGGCTTCATCATTCTCTGGATCGCGATGATCATTATTGGGACGTTCATCCGCGGCCCCGGATGGCAGTGGTTCTGGCCGGGCCAGACCTGGGACCACAATCGCCTTATTTATGAAGTGAACCGCGATCTGCCCGACCTGTTTGGAATTACTTCCAACCTGGGTAAGGCGATTTTCGGCGGCATCGTGGTGGGAGGGTTTTACGCCATCGGCGGCTTCATCATGCACGCCCTGTTCCGGCGCTACAACCCGAAAGATTACAAGCGCATGAGCCTGCTGCAGTATTCCATCATGATGTTTTTCGTGCTCAGCATGGTGGCGCTGCCGGCAAAAATGCTCCTGCGCCTGGCATGGCATATCAAGTATGTGTGGATAACGCCGTGGTTTAACGTGTGATTCAGTCGTCAGTCGTCGGTCGTCAGTCGTCAGCCAAGACGACCGAACGATTTTGACTATTGTTTTTTGCTGACGACTGAAGACTGACGACTGACGACTGCTGGAGGATCTAGGTGCCACCTGTCCCCGAGAAGGACCCGATTGTAAGCAAGTCTTACGCGGCGTATTACGTCATCGCCATGATGATCCTCATGGTGACGCTGTTTTGGGCCCTGTGGGACGAGTCCTTCGGGCAGCGTCCATGGAAAGCCTTTCAGCATGAATGGAAGGACCGCTACAGCGCGTTCCTGAATAACGCGCGGTCGAAGTCGTCAAAATCAGAAAAGGAAGTTGAGCAGGATGCGCAGTACCAGAAACTGGAACAGGCCTACAAAAACGCCTACGAGGCCGCCAAGCCCCGCCGCGATGAGTTGCAAAAGCAGATTTCCGATCTGAGCGCGAAGATTCTCGCCGTACAGAACGTTTTCACCGACCGCCGCGCCTACGTCAACGCCCTCACCTACGAACTGGAAACCGAAACGAGTGCGTCCGGCAAGAAGAGCAAGCAAGAGGACATCGACGATTACAAGAAGAGAAAGGCCACAGTCGAGTTTCCCGACGGCCACAGACAGCAATACAACTTCCAGGAACTGGAGGAGGCTTACAACTCGCTCAAGGCGGACCGCACCAAGGTAAGCGCTGAACTGGGTGAAGTGCTGAAGCCGGTCACCGAGGCCAGCAACCAGGCCTCAGCCTACATTTCAGACCACATGGTGGACCTCACGCCCACACAGATTGACGGTCTGAAGAAGAAAGCCGCGGATTGGGACAACCAGATTGTCCAGATCAACGTGCCCGAAGCCAACATCGTGGACCGCTGCGAGTCCTGCCACATGAACGCGCGCGAGCCGATCCGGGTCACGGCCGCGGTCATGACCCTCAAAGGCGAGAAGAAGCCGGATGAGTATGCCCAGGCCTTCACCAGCCATCCCGAACCGGAGTTGCTGAAGACGCACGATCCCGACAAGTTCGGCTGCTCTCCTTGCCACCAGGGCAACGGCCGCGCGACCACCAGCGTCGAAAAAGCGCATGGCAACTACGAGCACTGGCTGTGGCCGCTGTTTCCCAAGCAGAATGCCGAAGCCGGTTGCCAGACCTGCCACGCCGCCGATATGCATCTGGCGGTGGGGGATGTAGGCGCGCATATTTCCAATGGCAAATTCCTTTTCCGGCAGCGCGGATGCATGGGCTGCCATCGCTACGAAGGCTACGACAAGGAACCGGAAGACCTGATCTCGATCGCGCAGCAGATGAAGCTGTTCGACCAGCAGAAGATCGACAATTCGAAAACAGCGGCGGACCTGATGAAGCAGGCCGACGCGGCCTCAAGTAACGACGAAGCCAACCGGCTGAACCAGGAGGCGGTGGCGCTCCGGGTTGCCAACAGCAAAATCGATGGACGCATCCAGCAGCTTGATTTCCAGACTCACAGCCTGATGCAGGACATCAAGAAAATCGGCCCGAACCTGAAAGACGTCCGCCTCAAACTGAACCGCAACTGGATTCCGGTGTGGCTGAAGAAGCCGACCGATTTCCGGCCGACCACCAAGATGCCGAATTTCCGTCTGACCGATCATCAGATCCAGACCATCTCGGCGTATCTATGGCAATCGGGTTTCACCGATGCGCTGCCCCGGCAAAAGCCGGGCAACGCCGAGCATGGCAAGCAGCTGTTCGAGACCCGCGGCTGCCTGGCCTGCCACTCCATCGGAGAAGGTGATCAGATGGAAGGTGGTACGTTCGCCGCCAATCTGAGTCGGGTGGGCGAAAAAGCCAGCTACGATTACCTGGTGCGATGGATTCACAACGCGCGCGAGCGCACCCGTCCTTATTGCCCGTACGAGAAGAAGGACATCGGCCCCGAGGACTACGCCAAGAAGGGCCTGCCTTACCAGTTTGACCTGCAGCACAGCCGCTGCCCCAACGACGGTCACGAACTGCAAGTGCAGAACATGACCGTGATGCCGAGCCTCCGCCTGAGCGAAGAAGACGCGCAGGACATCGCCAGTTATCTCATGGGGGAGAAGAAAGAGGAGCCTTCCGCTTACGCCCAGGCTTCCTACATGGACGATCCCGCGCTGAAGGAAGAGGGCAAGACGTGGATTCGACACTACGGCTGCGCCGGATGCCATGAAATTTCGGGCTTCGAGGATGAAGGCCGCATCGGCACCGAGCTGACGTATGAAGGCAGCAAGCCCGTCGAGCGTCTGGATTTTGCGCTCTTCACCAATGTGGCGGAGCGCGGCGGCAAGAACGCCGAACCGATCACCGATCCCGAAGACCTGGCGCGCCTGCCCGAAGGCCCCGCCAAGGGGCCGTGGTATGACCACAAGGGCTTCTTCGAACACAAGCTTGCCGAGCCGAATGTTTATGACAAGGGCAAGGTCAAGTCCGAAACCGAAGCCCTGCGCATGCCCAACCTCCATCTCTCCAAACTGGAGATCCAGGACCTCACCACCTTCCTGCTGGGCAGCGAGGAGAGTTCCCTGCCCGACAGCTATCAGTACAAGCCCGGCGACGCCCGCAAGGATATTCAGGACGGCTGGTGGATTGTCCGCAAGTACAACTGCGTGGGCTGCCATCAGTTCACGCCCGATCAGAGCACGGTCCTGATGGGAATGAAGCGCTACCAGGACATACAGGAGCAGTTGCCTCCAAAGCTGCTGACGGAAGGGGCGCGCGTCGATCCTGAGTGGCTGCGGAAGTTTCTCTCCAACCCGGCGCTGAGCACGGCCGATACGAACCGCAACGGGGTGCGTCCATACTTGCAAGTGCGCATGCCGACGTTCTCTTTCTCCGACAATGAGCTTCGCAAGCTGGTGCGGTTCTTCCAGGCCCTGTCGCAGCAGCCCATGCCTTACATTCCGGAGCAGGTGCCGGTGCTGAGCACGAAGGAAACCGACATGGCGCGCAGCCTGTTCTCGAGCACGGCCGCCCCCTGCCTGAAGTGCCACGCCACCGGCGATCCCCAGCATGACAAAATCGCCACCGCGCCCAACTTCCTGCTGGCGAAAGAACGCCTGAAGCCGGATTGGGCCGAGCGCTGGATTCTGGATCCACAGGCGGTCAGCCCCGGAACTTCCATGCCTTCCGGCTTGTTCCGGCGGGAGAACAATCACTGGGTCTTCGCCGGTCCGACTCCACCCTCTTTCCAGGGATACGAGAAGGACCACAGCAAACTTCTGGTGGACTACATATTCCAGCTCACCCCGGAAGAACAGCGGCGGGTGGCGGCATCCATGGGACACAGCCAGGCTTCGGTGCAGCCGCGGAGCAAGCAGAAACAGGCGGCAGTTCGCTCCGGTGCGGCGAGCAGCGGAGGTTCGCGGTAGAATGTTTTGTTTTGAAACCCGTCGTTGGTCCTTGGTCGTTAGTCGTTGGGCTCTAGCCAAAGGCGTCGATTGTAGCCAACGACCAAGGGCCAACGGCCAACGACGGTTCTGAGACTTACACCTGACGAAAGGGCGACATAATAATGAATAAGAAACTATGGGCGGCAATGTTTATTCTTGGCCTGCTGGCTTTGCTGGCGGGCTGCAGCAAGAAAGAAAACACCAACGAGGAGCAAACCACCTCGCCGAGTTCTGAAATGAAGCCGTCGGCTACCGCGACACCGATCGATCCGGCTACCGCGGCCAGCGTGAGCGGCACCGTGACCTTCGGTGGGGCGGCTCCAAAAGCGGCAAAGATTGATATGAGCCAGGATGCGGCCTGCAAGGGCAATAACGTGGCCGAAACCATAGTGGCCAACGACGGCAAACTGGCCAACGTCTTCGTTTACGTGAAAGATGGGTTGGGCGACCGCACCTTCGATGTCCCCAAAGATTCGGTCACCATTGACCAGAAGGGCTGCCGCTATCACCCGCACGTATTGGGCGTGATGACCGGGCAGAACATCGAGATTCGTAACGACGACGAAACCACTCATAACATTCATCCCACCCCAAAGGACAATCGCGAGTGGAACGAATCTCAGCCCCCGAAGGCAGCGGCCATCGAAAAGAATTTTGCCCGCGAAGAAATCATGCTGCCGGTAAAGTGCAACCAGCATCCCTGGATGAAGATGTACGTCAACGTGGTGAAGACGCCCTTCTACGCGGTCACCGGCGAAGATGGCAAGTATGAAATCAAAGGCCTGCCGCCGGGAGACTACACGCTGGCGTTTGTCCAGGAAAAGCTGGGCGAGCAGACCCAGAAAATCACCCTGGCCGCCAAAGACAGCAAAACCGTCGATCAGGGCTTCAAACCGTAACTGCTTGAAGTAGCGCCGGCATCTTGCCGGCCGTCGGGAGGGCATCTTGCCCTCCCACGGCGGGCGGGGACGCCCACCGGAAAGCCGCCGGGACGGCGGCGCTACATAAACCCCAGGAGCCGCTTCTGCAGCCCATTGCCATTTCGTACAACCGGGCCCACCATCGTTTCGCCATCTTTGTGGCGGTGGTGACTTTTTTCCTCATCATCGCCGGGGCACTCGTGACCAGCAATGATGCCGGCCTCTCCGTGCCCGATTGGCCGACTTCGTTTGGTTCGCTGTACAAGATCCCGCATCTGGTCGGAGGCGTGAAGTTTGAGCATACCCACCGCATGATTGCCCAGTTTGTGGGCTTTCTAAGCATCATCCTCGCGGTCTGGACCTGGCGCGCCGATCCTCGCCGCTGGATGAAATATCTCGGGCTGACGGCGCTGGGCCTGGTCATCGCACAAGGAATTCTGGGCGGAATCACGGTACTGTTTTACCTGCCTCCCGCGGTCTCCTCGGCGCACGCCGCTCTGGCCCAGACGTTTTTCTGCGTGGTCGTCCTGATCGCCCTGTTCACCGGCCAGAATTGGGTGGAAGAGATTCCGCTGGTAGAAATCGATCGTGAACGTCCGAGCATGTTTGCCCTGGTTCTGTTCTCGATTGTTGTGCTTTATGTTCAGTTGATTCTGGGCGCGATGTTTCGTCACCACGGTCTGAGCTGGTGGCCGCACGTGCTGAACGCGGCGACGGTGGCCATCGTGTTGACCTGGACCTGCGTTCGCGCCTTGTCGCGATACTCCGAGCTGGACGCCGTGCGGCGGCCGGCCATCGCTCTGCTCTCACTACTGATCGCTCAACTCTGCCTGGGTTTTGTCGCCTTCCTCACCCGCGTGGCCTGGGGACACGACGCGGTCCAACCCGAGCTTCCCATGGTGGTCTCAACCGTTGCGCATGTGGCGGTGGGGGCGTTGC
>DATGYF010000204.1:0-2879 GCA_035298145.1 Terriglobales bacterium
GAGATGCCCGTCGAGGAGATGCACCGCCGCTTCCGGGCGATGATGCCGGAGAAAAAGAAGCCGGCGGTGGACCCCGTCCCGAAAGGCTACACCACCTTGACCACGTATCTGGTGGCGCAAGATGCCGACGGCCTGATTCAGTTCATGACCAAGGCGTTCGGTGCGGAAGAGACCTTCCGCAGCGGCCCCGGATCCGAAGGCGGCCTGCACTGCGAAGTGCGTATCGGCGACTCCATGCTGATGGTGGGAGGGGGCGACGCCGGCATGAAGTGGCGGGGAACTCCGATGCCCAGCGCATTCCACATCTATGTGCCCGATTGCGATGCCACTTACGCCCGCGCCCTGGAAGCGGGAGCGGCTTCGATCGCTGAGCCGGCCGATCAGGACTATGGTGAGCGCACCGCAACCGTGAAAGACGCCGCCGGGAACTTCTGGTACATAGCAACCTACAAAGGCGAGAGCTACAAGTCGGAGGGAGCACCCACGCTGCAACCGTATCTGCATCCGCTGCGCGCCGAACCGGTGCTCAACTTCATGAAGCGCGCCTTCGGAGCCGAAGAACTTGGCAGGTACACGGCCCCCGATGGGGTGATCCATCACACCACGGTGAGAATCGGCAACGCCCACATGGAAATGGGCGAGGCTCACGGACCCTATCAGCCCATGCCGACCATGTTCTATCTCTACGTGGAAGACTGCGACGCCCTGTACAAGCGCGCCATGAGTGCAGGCGCCACATCGATCTCCGAGCCCAAAGATCAGCCTTACGGCGACCGCAGCGGCGGCGTGGTCGATCCCTTCGGGAACAAGTGGCACATCGCGACGCACATCAAAGACATGTAGGCGCGAGCGTCCTTGCTGGTGCAGGTGCCACGGCCCACGTAGGGGCAGATGTCCTCATCTGCCCAGTCGAGCGGAGCTCGACGAGGGTTTTTCAAAGCAGGAAGAGGAATTGGGGTTCTTGCCTGCGAAAGCAGCGAAGCTTCGCTTCGCCGGGCAGATGAAGACATCTGCCCCTACGTGGGCCGTGGCACCTGCACGGGCGGGACGCTCGCGCCCACATATATCACTGCAGCTTGGCGTATTCGGCTTTGGCTTCTTTCAGGATGGGAACATCCTGGTCGGCATCTTTCCACAGCGCCAGGAAATCCTGGTATGCGGTGCGCGCTCCGGCATTGTCTCCCGAGAGGGCCCGGGCGCGTCCGAGTTGAAGGCGCGCGAGGGTGCACTCGGGCGCGGTCTGGCAGATTCCACGGTGGTCTATAATTTTCTGAAACTCAGCTGCCGCTTCCGCCCCTTGCCGCGCCTTGAGGTAGGCCGTTCCCCGAATGTAGTTGGGCCATGCCCGCGAGGCCCAGCCGAATTCGTAGGGCGACACCACCTTGAGCGATTCAATCGCCTTGGCTGGACTGCCGCGGTTGATCTCGATCTCGGCTCGAATCATAGGCAAATAGATGTTGTTGATGTAGGTGTGAGTGGGATTGGTCTTGCCCAGCTCGTCCGCGATCGCGGTCGCACCAGAAACGTCACCTGCCAAAGCCAGCACGATGCCGGATAACACCAGAGTCGGCCGGTTGCGGCTCACGGCCATTGCTGCCATGGCCTGGCTTCGGGCCTCGGCGGTGTTTCCCATCAGTGCTTCCGTCCACGCGTGCAGAACCGTAGTCCGGGCGACGATTTCACCGACTTTTCCCCGGCGCGCCACTTCAATTGCCCGGCTGTAGGTCTCTCTGGCCTGGCGCAGCTTGCCGGCCGAAGCCTGTGCGTCGGCGACCACCTGCAGCAGGTCGTATTCGTCCGGTTTGCCTTTTGCCCAGTCCACCTGGCGCTGCATGGCCGCCGTGTCGCCTTCAAAATAGGCGATGACGTACAAATCCGCATGGTCGAGGACCGCGTCGAGGTTGGCTGCTACTTGTTTTTCCCGCACCGCCTTGGCTTCGGCAAAACGGTTCAGTCCCAGGTAGTCCCCGCCTACGTTTTGAAAACTCAGAGCCTCGTTAGGGGCGAGGCGCATGGTCTCCTGGGCCTCCACCAGCGCTTGATCAAACTTGCCCACGGCAGCGTAGCTGGAGGCCAGGTTGTTGGTTGGGATGGAGTCGCGGGGATAGGTCCGCTTCCACAACTGATAGGCCTCGATCGCCTTGTCCGCTTCCCCTGTGACAATGTCGTAGTAGTGCGTCGAAATATAAAGTTTCTCCGGTTCGCTGGTGCGCTCCCGGCGCTCGAAGGCCTGCCTGGTGTTTTGGATGGCCAGGTCAACCTGCCCGCTGTTGGCGTAGGACTGGCCCACGCGGGCATAAGCCACGGCGAAGTTGGGGTCGAGTTCGATCGCTCGCTTATAAAACGGGATGGCGCCCAACTCGCTGCCCTTGGCCCGCTCCGCTTCACCCAGGCTGAAGGCCTTGAGCGCTTCCAGCGAGGAAGTCGTGGCCTCTTCCACCGGCGCGTCGAATTTCTGCACTGAAGCCAGCGACTCTCCCAGTTTGCCGCGCAGGCTGGAAGCCGCCTTGCCTACCGCGCCCAGGACCTGTTCCTTTTTGTCCGCTGACACCTGCTCGTGCGCCAGGCTGTCGCCGGTCTGGCAGTTCACCGCGTTCACATCCACCACGTATTGGGTGCCAATGTTGCTGATGGCGCCATTCAAAACCGCCTTGATGCCCTCCCGCTGGCAGACATCGCGCGCCAGGTCGGGAGTCAGCCGTTCATCGGGCGACCGCCCCATAAACTTCAGCGTGTCCCGCACCCGCTCCTGGGGAAACACGTTCAGATAAGGCGACTGCTCCAGTTGTACAGCCAGAGCTTGTTTCAGAGTTCCATCGAAGACGGCGTCACCAGTGGTGTTGACGAAATCGGTGAGCAGGATGGAATCCTTTTCCGTC
>DATGYF010000205.1:0-1898 GCA_035298145.1 Terriglobales bacterium
AATCCGGTATCACTCAATCCAGCCACGGGTTTGCGAAGGATGACCAAGTTCTTTATTCTTTGCGCACTTTGCGGGTTTTCTTTGCGTCCTTTGCGGTTAAAGGCTTCTCTTCCGGCAAGGCCAAAATCAAACAGGAGGGCCTCGTCAGGGCGCCCTCCTGTGCAATCTTACCTGCTCTACTCGCTGGTTTCTACTTCCGAGGAAGACACGCTGTTGCCCGGGCCGGGCGCCATCTCGGTCCCGTTGGCTTTGCCGTTCGTTTTGGAATCCAGCAGCGGTAGTTGTTCCGCCGTTTTGGCCTTGTGTTCATCATAGGCGCGGATGATGCGCTGCACCAGCTGATGACGCACCACGTCGGTATCGTCGAAGTAGGCGAAGGTGAGACCTTCGACGTGCTTCAAGACCTCTGCCGCTTCCAGAAGGCCGCTGCGCCGTGCATTGGGCAAATCGATCTGGGTCACGTCGCCCGTAATCACCGCCTTGGAGTTGAATCCCAGGCGGGTGACGAACATCTTCATCTGTTCCGAAGTCGTGTTCTGCGCCTCGTCCAGAATAACGAATGAATCGTTCAAGGTGCGCCCGCGCATGAAGGCAATGGGCGCAATCTCGATCACGTTCTTTTCCAGGTAGCGATCGACTTTTTCGGGCTCGAGCAAATCATACAGGGCGTCGTACAAGGGGCGCAGATAAGGATCGATCTTGTCCTGCAAAGTCCCGGGAAGAAATCCCAGCCGCTCGCCCGCTTCCACCGCGGGACGCGCCAGAATGATTCGATTCACACGCTTCGCGAGCAACGCGGAAATCGCCATGGCCACAGCCAGGTAAGTCTTGCCCGTGCCCGCCGGCCCGATGCCGAATACCATGTCGTGGTTCTCGATGGCTTCGAGATAGCGGCGCTGGTTCACGCTCTTGGGCTGCACCGTGCGGCGTCCGAATGAGCGTTGTCGACCCGCCTCGGCCAGGCCGCGCAGGGTCGTCTTAGGGTCGGCCAGCACCACCCGCAACATGCTGCCCAGGTCGCCATTGTTGAAGGTGAATCCGGAGCGCTGCAGGTGGTCGTAGTCGGCAAAAACCTGCTCGGCACGGGCCACATCACGGGCCGCCCCTTCGAGATCGATGGAATCGGATCGCAGGTCTATATTGATGTTCAGGCCATCTTCCAACAGGCGTACATTCTCGTCGCGGGTGCCGAACAGGGTTTCAATGTTGGGGCTGATCTCAATGCTCTTCTTCATTCAGTATTCGCGCTTCCTCCGGCGCTTTAGATGCTGAGTTGCCTGTGCACGAAGGCCTGCGCACGAAGGGCAGACCACTGCCCTGCAGGCACGGACCCACGATTCTCATGTCTGGAGGTGGAACCAGCCGAGGATGCTCGCCCCGAAGTGCAAGCAACTGCCATTGAGCTAAAGGGTACCGCCGCCCGCCGACAGGAGTCAATGGTGGCGAAACGGGCTCGGTTACTGTCGGGGAACGGGGCAGAACACGGGGAGAAGAAGGTGTGGGTCGGACAATCCTGTCCACCCCCACACTCCTCATTGCGACCTGTCCTTACTCCAGATATCATGCGGGCCACGATGAAACTGACACACTGGTTCCTGCCCGTTGTGTTGACCGCCGTTGCCTGGGCTCAAACTTCCTCGCCCAACGCTGAGGTACAAACCGTCTATCCCGAGGCCCACACCCTGTATCTTGACCTCCACCAGAATCCGGAACTCTCTTCGCATGAAATCCAAACCGCGGAGAAGCTTGCCAGTCATCTGCGAAATCTTGGCTACACCGTCACCGAACACGTGGGCGGGACGGGAGTGGTGGCCATCCTGAAGAACGGCGCCGGGTCCACGGTCATGCTGCGCACCGAGCTTGATGCGCTCCCCGTGGAGGAAAAGACCGGCCTGCCT
>DATGYF010000206.1:0-10752 GCA_035298145.1 Terriglobales bacterium
AGACGAAGAACTCCGAGCCTTCCATGACATCGAGTTCTCCCTCGACTACTCGACGCAAGCTGAACAGGATGCACAGCGCGGGGAAGGCAATTGGTCACTCATCCACCAGCAGGCAGAACGGTGTGTGAGGTTGCGTATTCCAGTGACCATCATCGCCGTCATGATGAAGTCAAATTACCTGCGGTTAGCGGATGTGGCGCGAGTTGCCAAACAGTTTGAAGCTCCTCTGCGAGTGAATGTGTACCAGGCCGTGCGATCGGATATCTATGCCCTGAGCTACGAAGAGTACTGGGAAGGGTTCCGGCGCCTCTTCGAGGAAACCGATGTGATCGCCATTGGCGAGCCGCTGGTTCGGGCGATGGCGGGGTTGCCGCCGCTGAGAGGCGGTTGTGGCGTGAGCACGGTACGAGTGACGCCAAGAGGCACGACGCAACCCTGCGTCTATTGGCCAGGAACGGGAGAGCCTCTGCCGGATTTGATTTCTGCAGGCACCGACATTCTAGACTCGGCCCCCTTCGAGCAAGCCCGCACCCTTCCCCAAGCGTGCCAGCCTTGCGAGTTTCGGGACTCGTGCCACGGCGGATGCGCCGGACGGCGGCGCCTGCAAGGCGCATTATTACAGCCTGATTCTTATTGTCCGATCATTCGCGGGCAACGCCCACGACTTGAGATCCGCATGGCGGCAAAACGCGATCTGCCCAAGCTGAGGAGTTCGTGCACCACGGTCGTAATCGCCAGGTAGTCTGATTCGTCACGGGCTATGTCCAACCCCCCTCGTTTTGTCGACTGCGTTTCCTCGTCCGCTGCGCGTCCGAGCAAACTTCGTTCGGAATGACAGTGGTTACGATTTCCTTCAGGGGAAAACGCAGAGGGCGGGCCCCACCCCTTACGTTTATTGCGCGTTCATCCACTTGTCCGAGCCCGTCAGCTTGACCGCCACATCCGAAATAAAGATGTGGAGGGGCTTGCCGTCGGCGAAGCCGCGATGCTCGGTGGAGAACAGAATTGGGCCTGCCTTTTTGTAGCCTGTCCATGTTGCGAGGACGCGGCTCGGCGGCTTGGCCCCGCCCCGGTGGTACACAAAGTACACGACGCGGTTGTCTTTACCGACGTAGAGGTCCCATGTGTCACCGGGGGTATAGCCGCCATCTGCGGGATACTTTATAGGGAGAAGCTCGGCCGTGCCGGGGCCCACCGGCAGGTTAAACTTGCCCTGATCGATCGCGCTGGCCGCCTTGTCCCAATAGGCGTGGAAAGGGAACAGAGCCCAATAATTATCGTTGATGAAGCTGGGGTCAACCTCGTTCTTCACGGCATCGGTTTGGGTGCTGGGGTCGGTACGAACGTATGAAACCTTGACCGGCTTGCCGTCTTTGTCCACGCCTTCAAAGGTAACCTTGTTGGTTTTGGGCTCCCACTCCCACTTGTGAGCCGCTTTGAAAAGTCCGGTGACCTCTCCGTTCCAGGTGTAGCGGACAGCCTCAACCTGATCCCACGAATCAATTCCGTAGGTCTTGGCGATCTGATCGAGAATTGGTGCGCGCTGCTGCGCCCAGGAGTTGGCAGCAAGAACCAGCATTCCGCAAAACAGGAGACCGATCACGGTTAAACGGCGGGCAATTCTCATAGAGTTCACTCCTTGGTGAATTGAACGGATGTTGTCTTGGATGAGCCCTCCGGATTTCCGGATACAGAAGTTGCGTATTGTCCCAAAAGACTTGCTGAACTAATCCACTTGAGTATCGGACGCCGCCGGCTGGATGAAGCGGCGCATTGCAATCATGGCACCGGCCGCGGCCAGGCATCCGTATTCCAGCAGCATGACCCAACCAGGAAGCGCTCCCCACGGACGCCCCAGCGTGCGCAAGTGCCATTGGACGTATGTGGGAAAAATGCTCACCGTCCAGAGGAGAATCAGCAGGGTCGAGGCCGACGTCAGGAATGGCAGCAGCCACAGAAGATACCATGGGAATACGACGGGTGCACACAAAAGGCATGCTGCCATGGGCCAGGCAAATTGGTCCGGAGACCACTCCGGCGCTGCGCGTCTTTGCCTCAGCCAGATGGCAGTCACTAATCCGACGAGGACTGCCAGCCCAGCCGGCAACTGCGGAGGCGCCACCCGAGCGAGGGCCGCAAACACGGGACCATTAAAGCGGAAATTCTGCACATACGTGTCCAGCGAGCCGATCGGAACGCGGCCATGGTTGAAAGATGAACGATCGAGAAATGGCACGTAGAGGAGTGCGGCTACGACTGCCGCCAGCGCCGCGTCGCGAATGCGAACCCGCTTCCAGTAGAGAGGCAAGAGTACGACGGGCAGGAATTTCACCGCGATAGCCAGCCCAAGTGCGACGGCCGCAGCCGGCCGCCATCGGCGCACCAGCGCAGCGGCCGACACCACCAACAATAGGGCTCCAACAATGTCGATGTGACCGCTTCCCGCCGCTTCAATGGCCAACAACGGGTTCCAGGCGAACGCCAGAACCAGGTGCAATCCCTGCCGGGTACAACGCAAGACATCGAACAACACGAGAATAATGGCGAACTCGCAGACCACAAATGCCACTTTGAATGCAAAGGTGGACTCCTGAATCGCGGTTACTGCGCGAAAAAAGAGCTGCGCTCCTGCCGGATATGGGCTCGGTAGATCCGGGTTGTTCAGGTTGCGGGTTTCCGGGGTATGCAGCCCCTTAACGGCAGGATCACTGGGGACGACAATATAGGGGTTGTAGCCGAGCCTCTGCAGGCGGCCATCCCAGACATAGCGATGGATGTCATCATCGACGCCCGAGGGCAATCGAAGAAATTCAGCGTGCCACACCGCTGCCAGGACGAGCCCAATGACGACAACACGCCGGGGAAATGTTGGTGTGGCGTGGGCGCCCCGCCCGCGAAACAACTCGCGGATCGCCAAGAGGTACGCGACGCCCGCAAGCGTCAACGAGGCCATGAAGTACGGTCCGCCTCGATCGCCGAAGTTGCGCGAGCAGACGGTCAAGGCCGCGCACAACGTGACGCCGAGTACGTACACTCGCTGCGCGGGGGTGGTCTTCAGCAGTGCGATTACAATTCTCCCTCGCCGGTCCGAGAGCGGGTTCGAGGATTTGCCGGAGACTGCCCGGCCACAACCTCCCACTCCCTAAGCCACGCCGCCGTGCGTGGCGCCCTTGCCGGAGCCCGCCGCAACTCCTGGGCCAAGCGGGTCAGGTCGTCCACTACATCAATATCGTAAAAAGGAGCTGCGAAACCTACGGAAAGCTCAAGCGCCCGTGCGCGCGACAGGAGTCTCTCCAGCGCGCTGCTGGTGCCCATTCCGTCGCTGGCGAAAAGCGCAGGATGAAGGGCTTTTGCCCCGACCAGGTAGTAGCCTCCGTCGTGGGTGGGTCCAACCACTAGGTCATGTGCGGCCAGGGTTTCGAACGCGTCTTCGAGAACAGAACGCGCCAGGTGCGGGCTGTCGCTGTTGAAGGCAATGGTGCGTCGTGGATGACCTTCCGCGAAGTGCGCAAACACCGAAGTAAGGCCTGCAGCGAGACCTTCACCAGTCTGCGCAACTACTCTGGAGTCGCTGCCTGCCAATTGCGCCAACTCGTTTACGTCCGAGCCCGGACACATAATGGCAACTTCCACATCACCCAATGATCGCGCCAGCGCCAGCGTGTCATCCAGAAGACAGCAATAGAAAGCCGTGACAGCCTCAGGAGAAAGGCAGGGCGCCAGACGCGTCTTGACCGCGCCAGGCCTCGGTGCCTTGGCCATGATTACCAGTACGCGGTCACTTCCTGACGAACGCACTACCTTCTCCTTCAAAGATTCATAGATGGTTGGGGCAATCATATACGACGGGCCCGCTCAAGCCGGGTTCAGCTTAAGTAGGGATGTTAGAGTCCCACACTACTGGCGCAGCGTCAGGGTCCCCAGCACCGCCTGCTGTTTGGCGATCAGCGTCTGCACGCCCTGGCTGGCCAGGGTGATCATCTTTCCCAATTGTTCTTCGTCAAACACCTGGTGCTCTGCCGTGGCCTGGACTTCGACCAGCTTGCGGCCCGCGGTCATGACGAAGTTCATGTCCACGTCGGCGCGTGAATCTTCTTCGTAAGCCAGGTCGAGAAGGATCTCGCCATCTACGATGCCGATGCTGACCGCCGCCAGATAGTCGCGGAAGGGAACTGAAGTCAGGGTGCCGGCCTGCACCAGCTTTTCCAGCGCCAGGCCGAGCGCCACAAAGGCCCCGGTGACGGATGCCGTGCGCGTGCCTCCGTCGGCCTGAATGACGTCGCAGTCAATCCAGATGGTGCGTTCGCCCATGCGGTCCAGATCGGTGACCGCGCGCAGAGCGCGCCCGATCAGGCGCTGGATTTCATGGGTTCGTCCGCTGGGACGGCCTTTGTTGACCTCGCGCGGCGTGCGGGTCAGAGTGGCCCGCGGCAGCATGCTGTACTCGCTCGAAATCCAGCCCTTGCCCCGGTTGCGCATGAATTGCGGCACGGTTTCCTCGACTGAAGCAGTGCAGATTACCCGTGTATTGCCGAGTTCGATCAGGACCGATCCCTCGGCCGTATTAATGAAGTTGGGGATGATATTGACCGGCCGCATCTGGTCCGGAGAACGATTGTCGGATCGAAAGAACATGCAAAGATTCTAGCAGCCAGTGGTGCAGCAATTGGTACTTGGCACCTTTTATGGGACAAACAGCAATTTCGGCAGTGGTCACAATTGCACAGATTAAAGTGCATTAAGAAAGTATTGTAAGTTTTGGAGAATGTTGTTCGCAGTGGAGCTTTCATGGACACCAACGAAAGACAAATCGCGCTATCCGTGCTCGAAAGCCTCAGAGGAGATCTGGTCTATGCGCACCTGAACAATGGAAGCCGGGTGCTGGACGTAGCTGATCTTCGCCAGTACATCTATGAGCAGATGAACCTGATCCGAACCAACGCCCTCACCATGTGCGAACTGTACGGCTTCGACAACCGACATGGCCGAGGCATCAGTAACAGTAATGGTCACAACGGAAAAGCGCATCCCTAGGGGAAGAGATTCAGGGCGCAATTCGTAAGATCAGTCAGGCCCGACCCCTAAAGCAACTGAAGCAGAAGGAGCGTTTCATTGCAGACGTCTGGACTCGGGGGGAGCCGCTACCTGGAAAACTAGACGCTAGAAACCAGACACCGGAAACTGCCTCAACAGCCTATTTCTGCAACTCCGCCACCATCTGCCCCACCGCCGACACATCATAAACACACGACAGATCAGCATGGCCCGCCAGGGTCTCGCGTTCCTTCCCACCCACCAGAATCTTTACCCGATTAATTCCAGGGATGCCGGTAGCCAAAGTCTGCACCAGTGAAGCCACTGTCAGTCCTTCCACCAGAACGCTGGAGCGATGCGCGTCGGCGAAGGCATCATTGAGATCAATCACGGCCAGTCCAGGATCCACCAGATACACGTCACGCACTTCGCTCCCTGGAGCCAGGGGGTGGGACGAAGCTTTATCCATATACAGGCCAAGTAGCGCTCGCAGCAGTTCCTCTGCTCGTTCCTGGCGTCCGGCCGGCAGCGGAATGCTGGCCGATTGCGCCCGCAGCATGCCCGGGTCGTCGTAGGCCACATAGAGCGTGACTTGTTCGGTGGGCCCCTGCACCGGCGCTGCCACCGGATGGGCGTACTCGGCGGGCAATTCGGCCTGGGTGGCCCGGCCTCGCATCCGCCATGCGTAGAGGCTCATTCCTAAAGCCACAACCAGCATGACCGCGATCCCAATAATCAGATGACGCGGGATCATCGCGCGCCTCCCACCCGGCCGCGCACCGCTTCGATTCCGGCCGTGACCGATTCCGCCACCATCTGCTGATAGGCCGCCGAATTCAGGTCATCAAGCTTGCCCGAAGGGGGCGCGATTTCGATGGCCACGGCGGCGGCAGTAATGTTGTTCAAGGGCCGCAGCGGCGCGAGCAGAGAACGGACCGCAATCTGCTTTTTCCCCAATTCCGTTGCCAGGCTCGCTTCAAGGCTTTGGCTGGCGGCGTGAAATCCGGACTGCGCCGTGTTCCAGTCAAGAAATGGCCCCTGGTTCTCGCTGCCCACCGGAAGCAATGCAGTGTAGAGGCGAACCCCGATGCCTTGCGAGGTCGCGTGCAGACCAATGTAGATCGCCGGATGCGCGGCATTGGTCATATTGGCGCGCTGGTCCAGGCTCATAGTAGCGTCGCCCTCGCGCAACACCAGGGTCGAGATTCCGTGCGCCTGCAGTTGCTTGCCGAGGCGTAACCCAAAAGCCAGCGTGACATCCTTTTCCGCCAACTGGTCGCTGAGCGCCGCGCCCCGCTCATCCCCGCCATGGCCCGCGTCCACCACCACGAAATATTGCACCGGGCTCGGAACTTCCGCGGGCGCGCTCGTTCCCGGCGTGACTTGTGGAGCCGGGCCGCCCGGGGCCACGGCGGGCGGCACGACCGGAGCCTGCGCGCTCAGTACGGGCTGCGGTGCCGCCGTAATCGTGATGGTGTGGCCGTTGTTGCTGAAGCTGGCAAAGAGCGGAACCGGCCCGTTCACCGCGATCTCCGCTGCTCCGTTACTTTCCTGAAACGTAGCCGATGGGATGATCTGGCTGTCAAAGGTCAAGGTCTGCGAACCGGGGGGGACCAGCGGCTCGCGGGTAAACACCATGCGCAGTTTCCCCGGCTCGGTTGCGATCGTGGGATTCACCGGCGCTGTGAAATTCATCACTAGAGTCGGAGGATTCGTCCGGTTTACCTGGGCAGTGAAATGGACCGCCACGTTGCCGATAAACAGCCGCCGCGAGCTGTCGTGGAAATTTACCGCCGTGCCCAGGAAGCGCTGCATGAGCCCCGGAAGAGAGTTCAGGGGCACCAGGCCGTGCCCGTTTTCCAGCCAGAAGTTGGCGGGAAGATCGAAGTTTTTCCCCCGCACCCGCGCCCGGGTCTTTCCGGGAGTGAATTCGCTTTCCACGCGGTTGAAACTCAGCCTCCAGACGCCGCCATCGGTGCGGGCGCTCACCGACCCCAGAGGTCCCAGGATTTCCAACAGGCCAACGTACTCCGCGCCGTTCTGCTCTCTGACGGTCACGGAGTAACTGGCGTTGCCGGAATAAACGGACAGGCGCTTCTCATCGGAGAAGCCGGAAACCATGGCATCGAAAACCAGCAAAGCCAATAGCACCGCGGTCCCAACCATCACAGCCGGAGCGGCGCGCTCCCGTGGTCGGCTACTCCAGGGCATAGATGGTCAGACCGGTAAGCAGCTTGGGATAGAAATCGGTGGACTTCTGAGGCAGGACTTCGCCGGCGAAAGCAATGTCGCGCACTTGCGCCATGCGGACGGGATTCATAAGGAAGGCCACATTGGCCGCTCCGCTTCTCACCTGGGCCATGGCCTCACCGAGGTCTCGTATATAGCGCACGTTTTTCTGCTCGCGGATGGCTTCTTCCGAAATGCCCAGCACGCCTTCGAGCAAGCACTTGTGCAATTGCACAACATCGAGCGCCTGCTGCCGCAGCGACCATCCCGTAAAAATTTCGCCGGAGACCGCTTTTGGCCGGTCGAGGAGAAAGACCCGTTCGGAGGTGACTGCGAGCAGGGCAGTGCCCATGCGTCCAGCTTCGCGCAGAATGATAGCGGCGCGGGCGGCGTCCACCGTGGCATCCACCTCCTCCACACTGAAGTAGGCGCTGGCCCCGTCGCGGAAAGCAGTCGAAGAAAACGAGGGCAGACCGTGCACCACGCGGTGGGTGGGAAGAATGACCATGCCGGGACTATCCATGTTGACCAGTGTCATCATGACCAGTTCGTGGGGCGCGGAGGTGAGATCGGGAGCCGCGCTGAGGTTTTGGCCCCTCGGATCCTGAAGCGAAGCGCGCTCTCTTGGGGCGGCTCCCGCAGGCCCAGGCACAATCCGGCGCTGGTTGCGATAAGTCAGCGCGGTTTCATAGCGGTGATGGCCATCGGCAATGATCAGCTTCTTGTCCCGCATCTTGCCCCGCACCAGGTTGACCAGGCTGGGATCGGATATCTTCCAGACCCGGTGCGAGACCCCATATTCGTCGAGGGTTTCGAGATCGGGAAGGCCACCGGGGGCCAGCAAACCTTCGATTTCGGCGGCAGGATCGCTATACAGCATGAAGAGCTGCCCAAAGTGGGCCCGGGTGGCCCGTAATAGTTCGAGGCGGTCGGCCTTGGGCTTGGCCAGAGTCTGCTCATGGCGGAATACGACGCCGGCGGAATAGTCCTCGATCCGGCCCAGGGCGATGATGCCGCGCCGCTCCAGTTCGGCGCTTCCGCCGGGGACGGTAAAGCGCTGAACATAGAGGTAGATGGAGGGCTGGGCGTCCTGCAGGAAGATGCCCTGGCGGCGCCAGTCCCGAAAAAATTGCGCCGCACGGGTGTACCGGTTTTCGCCAGGATGGTCGCCGGCGTGCTCTTTGCCCAGGATGACGCGCACCAGGTTCTGCGGGCTGGCAGCATAGTAGCCATCCTGCATCTGCGGCGTGATCTTGTCGTAGGGCTGGGTGACGACTTGTGGAATCGAGACCCGGGTTGGGTCATAACGAAGGGCGCGAAAGGGCTCAATGTGGGCCATGGCTGAAAGTGGAAGCTGAAATTGTACAAGAGCTTTGCGGTTTCCTGGCATCGAACCTGAACCGGGCAAACCTTTGCAGCGCTCATGCCATCGCAAGAGCGGCCAGAAAACGTGACAGAAGCGTGACAACTCATTTTGAAGCTGTGATAGTATCGCGATCAATGAGGTAATTATGGCCCGCCTTCATGGGCGCGGGTCATCCCGCCCATCGACCCAAGCTCGAACGTCCCGCTTGGCCCTACCCTGGACCCTGAGAAGGCTTATGTTGTCCAAAGAGCAGACTCGTACCGTCTCTGTCTTTCTATTTCTGGCCTTGGTCTTTTCGGTTCCCGGCACCGCTCGGGCCCAGAGCCCGGTGGACGATGTTCACGTCACCCCCAGAATTCAGCCCCCGGTGGTCGAGAAACAGATCATGGATCCCTCCTTGAGGACGCACACCAAGCCCCTCAAGGTAGATGTGGATCTGGTTCTAGTCCCGGTCACTATTACTGACCCCATGAACCGTCTCGTGACCGGGCTTGACAAAGAGAATTTCACCTTGTTTGAAGGCAAAGACCGGCAGGATATACGGCATTTTTCCAGTGAAGATGCTCCCGTCTCGCTGGGCGTGATCTTCGATATGAGCGGCAGCATGAGCAGCAAGATCGAGCGTGCCCGCGAAGCCGTGATCGAATTCTTCAAGGCCGCCAACCCCCAGGATGAATTCTTCATGATCACCTTCGCCGACAAGCCGGAGGAGATTTCCGACTTCACTCAGTCCATCGAAGACATTCAGGGCAAGCTTGTGTACACCATTCCCAAGGGCCGCACCGCCCTGCTCGATGCCATCTACCTCGGCGTCAGCAAGATGAGGCAGGCCAAGTATCCCAAAAAGGCCCTGCTGATTATCTCCGACGGTGGTGACAACCATAGCCGCTACACCGAGGGCGAGATCCGCTCGGTAGTAAAAGAAGCCGACCTGTTGATCTATGCCATCGGAATTTATGACCGCTACATGTCCACTCCCGAGGAACAGCTGGGCCCGGCGCTGCTGAGCGATCTCACCGAACTGACCGGTGGACGGGCCTTTACCATCGATAACCCCAATGACTTGGCTGACGTTTCTACAAAAATAGGGATCGAGCTACGCAACCAATATGTGCTTGGATACCGTCCAAAGAACCCGGGGCATGACGGCAAATGGCGTAAGATAAAGGTGAAGCTGCTGCCGCCGAAGGGTTTGCCGCCGCTGCGGGTGTATGCCAAGACGGGTTACTATGCGCCAACGGAATAGTCGTGTAAGGCTAGGGCTTATCCCATTATTTTTGTTCAGCTTGACACTCTGGTCCCAGGACACGGCCCCGCCCCAGGCTCCGCCCCGAAGCTCCCAGCCCGCTCCCAGCCAGCCCTCATCCGAGACCCCGGCGCCGGCTCCCGCCACCAAGGGCCAGGAACCAGGCGTCGAGCCGGGCGGATTCGTTTTCCATTCCGAGGTCCAGGAGGTCTCGCTGCATGCCACCGTCATCGACGACAAGCAGCGCATCATCACTGACCTCGACCGCAACGCTTTCACCGTGTTCGAGGACGGCAAGCCCCAGGTCATCAAGTCCTTTCGCCATGAGGACATTCCCATTTCCCTGGGCATCGTGATTGACAACTCAGGCTCAATGCGGGAAAAGCGCGCCCGGGTAGTCAAGGCGGCAATCAACCTGGTGCGCGCCAGCAATCCCAACGATGAAGTGTTTGTGGTCAACTTCAGCGATGAGTATTTTCTCGACCAGCCCTTCACCAACAAGATCAACCTGTTGCAGACCGCCCTGGAGAAATACGAGACTCGCGGCGGAACCGCCCTTTACGATGCGATCGTGGCTTCAGCTGAAGAGTTAAAAAAGCACGGCAAGCTGCAGAAGAAGATCCTGTTCGTGGTGACCGACGGAGAAGACGACGCCAGCCGGGAATCGCTCGAACAGGCGGTGCGAAGGTTGCAGGAGGAGAATGGTCCCACCGTGTACGCCATTGGGCTGCTGGGGGAAGAGCGGCAAAGGCGTGCCAAACGTGCCCTCGAAACCATTGCCGAGCGTACCGGAGGCATCGCATTCTTCCCCCGCACGCTGGATGAAGTGGACGCCATCAGCAGCACGGTTGCCCGTGACATTCGCAATCAGTACACC
>DATGYF010000207.1:0-1759 GCA_035298145.1 Terriglobales bacterium
CGCGCGTTCTACCAAACTTGCCGCGCCGCGGTCGAGTACCAGTGCCGGGAAACCCGGCGCCGGAATGAAAAGTTAGGAGGTAATATCTCGATGCCAGACAAGCGCCTGACGAAATTGATGGCAGCGCTCGTAGCGACCGTCGTCGCTGCTCCGCTGTTCGCCCAACAAGCGCCGAGCCCAAATTTGCCCAGTACCAACGTTCCGACACCGACGGCTCCGGCTCAACCTCCTGCCACGCAGCAGGCGCCAACGCCGGTTGTACCGCGGCGAATTGTTCCGCCGGGCCAATCCCCGGCTCAGGTTCAAAGCCAGCAGGCTGCCCCACAAGCTCAGCCGTCGGCGCCCACTCCGCCGGAAGCTGCCACACCGCCTCCGTCAGGGGCTCCTGCAGGCGAAAATCCGCCCACACCTTCTGCGCCGCCACAACGAAGATTTTCTGCAGTACCGGCCCCAGGCGGCATGATCTCGTTGAACTTCAACCGCGCTGACTTGGTTGAAATTATTCACATCATCGCGCAGCAATTGCGACTCACCTACACCATCGATCCGGAGGTGAAAGGGACGGTGACGATCAATAGCGCGGAACCTCTGCGCTCAGAAGACCTGCTGCCGGTATTTCACCAAATCCTGCGCATGAATGGCGCCGTCGCGGTCCGCACGGGCAATCTCTATCACATCATGCCGATCAAGGACGGTAAGGGTTTGGCGCGGCCGTTGGGGCAGAATAGGGAAGACAGTTTCGCGCTGCAAGTTGTTCCTGTGCGGTTTTTCTCCGTGGCGGAAATGAAACGAGTCTTGACGCCTTTTCTGCAGCCTGGCGGGGAGATCATTGAAAACCCGCGCGGCAATTTTCTGATCGTTATGGATTTGCCTTCGAATATCCAGCGCTTGACAGAAATCGCCGACTTGATCGATGTGCAAGTGTTCGCGGGAACGCGCATGGAAATTTATCAGCCAAAGATTGCGAGCGCGGATGAGCTGGCTCAGGAAATGACTAAAGTCATGCAGTCCTTCGCCTCATCGGCGCCGCAGGCCGAAAATTTTGCGGCAGAATTTATTCCCCTGCCGCGAATCAATCAGCTGTTAGTGATCAGTCACAGCGAAGCGGCATGGACTTACGCGAAGCGTTGGCTCGATCGGATTGACGTCGTTGCGGAGGGGCCCGGCCGGCGGATCTTCATCTATCCGGTCGCGAATGGCAAAGCTGACGACCTCGCGGCGATTTTGACCCAGGCCCTCGGGCTTCCTTCAACGGGGGGACCGAGGTCGACGCAAACCCTTCAGAGCCTGCACAGATCAACGACCGGGGGAACTTCACCGACCGGCACATCTCAGTTCGGTACGGGCGGGATGCCTTCGACATCCTCATTTGGATCCTCGGGGTTTTCTGGATCGTCAGGCTTTTCTGGATCATCGGGGTTTTCATCCCAACCTGGCTATCGGTAAAGACTGCGAAACCATTGGAGAAGAGATATGCGATCCCATCGAACTAGCATTTCTATCCTGGTACTTTTGGTTGCGAGCATAGCTGGATTGCACTGGGCTCAGAAGCGAACCAAAGCGGCATACGCGGCAACGGTTCCAGTTCCTGGGCAGCCCACAACGCCCGTGCCCGCTCCGACGCCGACACCGGTTCCGGTTCCCGCCCAGCCGCCACCGGCGGCGGTTCGGCCGCCGGTCGGCGCGCCCCAAGCGCAGCCAAGGCCCGAGGATCAAATGCGCATCGTTGCCGATCCCGCCACCAATTCTTTGGTTGTTT
>DATGYF010000208.1:0-5362 GCA_035298145.1 Terriglobales bacterium
GTCAGCCGGCTGATTCCCCAAATGACCCAGGTGGCGCTGCAAATCCATAAGAAGGACCTGAAGCGCGAGATACCCAATTTCGAGAAACGAAAATTCCTGTATCGGCTTTCGCGTTCCGACTATGAAAAAGAGTGGGGGAAAGATTACGTGAAGCCCGGGATGGGAACGCGGATCCTGTCAACCCTCTTGCGCTACATGCCGAAAATTGGTCCGTTCAAAAAGCTGGGCTTCAATAACCCGACTCCGCAAACCGCCGATCTCTATATCAAGAGCATCAATGCCACCGTGGATCAGTACCGTGCTTTCCTCGAAGCGGTGCGGACCGACACGCTGGTGCTTCCCAACTATGATTTTGATACCGGTAACCCGACCCGGGCGTCGGAATATTCGCTCACCGACGACGGCTATGCCAAATTACTGGCCCAGCTTTCCAACCGGAAGTTCGACCTGGCGTCCCCGGAACTGCGGGCGAACATCATGCAGTTTTATTCCGACCTCTCACTGCCCATCGAAACCAAGAAGGACGCGGCTCACTGGCAGGGCGTGCTGACCGGTCTTGACCAGTTGAAGACGGCAGCTCCGGTTCAGACTCTTGCCGGCCGTCCGGCGCCGGCAATTGAATGAAATGCTGCGCCGCCAACTACACCCTCATCAGACACTCATCGCATCCCACCGCACCCAACGACCGTGCGCCGCTCAGGCGCTCGATCTGGATCTCGCTCATCGGGATGGCGCTGGTGTTTGCGCTGGCTCTGACCGGCCAGGCACAATCCGTCACTTCGACGTTTGCCCCAGCCATGCCGACCGTAATCGTCATCGGATTTGTGGGCGGGTTTATCAGTCACGACAATCCCAATCATAGCGAGGTGCAGCTGGCGGCGCGCCTGCGCCAGACCTATCCCGCGGGGGTCGCGGTGGAGACCTTTGAGAGCTATCACAAGGGAAGAGCCCGCAAGCGAGTCCTCAGCCTGCTGGATACGAACCACGACGGGACTCTCACCCTCGAGGAGAAGCAGAATGCCCGCATCATCATTTACGGACACAGTTGGGGCGGCTCAGCCGCCCTGGCCGTGGCACGGCGCCTCGAAAAAGACGGCATCCCCGTGCTCCTGACGGTTCAAGTGGATAGCATTTCGATGTTTCGCAAAAATGATGCGGTCATCCCCGCCAATGTGGCCCGGGCGGCGAATTTCTACCAGCCCCACGGACTGCTGCACGGCCAGTCCAAGATTCGCGCCGCCGATCCCGCCCGCACTCGTATCCTGGGAGATTTCCGGTTCGAATACAAGGCTGGTTCTTATAGCTGTGAAAAGTATCCCTGGTATGACCGCGCCTTCGTGAAAGCTCATACCCAGATTGAGTGTGACTCGAGGGTATGGCAACAAGCGGAGTCTCTGATACGGTCCGACCTGCCTTCGTTGTGATGTGGGGCGGGCACCCTCGCCCGCCGCTCTGGGCATGAACCAGGGGCGCCCCCCGGACGACTTCACCCCACGCATGTTCTGCTCTGATTCTGATAGACCCACAATTTTCGATGCAGACTCCGGCTATTTCCGTACGGGGAAGAGGGAGTACCGGCGTTCGTTCCTCTAGTCAAGCGGCATGGCGCCGGCGTCAAGATAGGCGAGGACGACAGTCATGTTTTCTTTCGACCTTGAGGAGATCGCTGTTTTTTTGCTTTAGCGCTTCGGGCTTTGGTCCTGGTATCCGAACTCGCGGTGAGCTGCCGGGTCCTGGACACCAGTTGCTTCGACTCCTGGACGGTTTCTGCCTCCTTGGCATTCACGCGCCGGGTAATTTCTCGCCTCTCGCCCGTGTTTGGCATGATTGATCCTCTCGGGAAACAGGATGGTGGACAGAGTAAAAGCGCTGACCGAGACCGGCACCCGGTCTCCGCCAGCGCTGGAAACTCCTCCTCAACTAGTTCCTTTCGTCGTTCGCTTCTGCAATGGCTGCCTGGTGTCCGGCTTCTGCCACCGCCCGCATGAACGCATCCGCGCTTCTCGGGGTTGAGGCTTTGCCCGAAAGGATGTTGCGGAATGTCATGTGCTTTCCGTAAATGGCGCGGGTGGAGTCGTTATCCTGCTCGATCACTGCGCCTTCGAGCGTCAGACCGGCAAATACACCCTTGGAACGGGAGTAGGTGAGCATCTGAGTGTTCATTTTCCAGTCAGTTCCTGCAGAAGCATGACGGCCAACCGGGCCGGCGGCTACTGATCCTTCACCCGTGAGCGCGAACTTGCTCGAGAGCAGATGCTGGAAGCCCTGATCGTTCATGACCAGGATGACCAGGTCCACGCCTTCGACGCCGATCTGCAATCCCCAGCTTCCTCCGCCGATGGATACGAACGCCGGCGCGCTCCAGCCATTCGATGTGCGGCAAGTGGCCACTCCCCGTCCATGCTTGCCGCCAAAGATGAACCCGCCTTTGATCAAGTTGGGAACAACCAGAATGCACTTCGCATTGCTCAATACTTCTTCAGGAATTCCTTTGTCCGGAGCTCCCATGATGGCGTGCAGAACATCGACGGAGTTATTCAAGCGTTCCACCGTGTCTGAACGGGCGGTGCCCGCCCAGGCCAAAGTTCCAAACAGGCCCATCAAACCCATCAACAACACTGACATTGTTTTTTTCATAATTTGTTCCTCGAGGACCGCGAAACTAAGAGGAAAGAACTTCAGATGGGCTGACTTAGTTCAGGGACCTGAAAGAGAAAGCAGGAATGCTCTTCTCTAGTTCATGATGGCCCTCCGACCACCGAATAGCTGATCTGAATTGCTCACTCTCAGGTTGCGGTGCGGCCCTCGATTCCCACAAGGAGCGAGCAATCTTGCTCAGAACTGCGGCCCCCAACCTGTCATCCTTACTGTTGCGGGGGTATGGAAAGGTGACAACCCAAGCGGTTTGGGCATTCAGGGTTATCCTAGCGCTTACCTCGTACTAGCATTGCGTTCTGCCCAGACGGGCAATGATTAGAGAATTCAGAAGTTTGGCCATGATATCCCTTCCGCATCCCTTTCTTAGCCGCATTCGAAGCCGGTGTGCCTTCATGGCGGCGTCGCTGAGGAAGTTGCTGGGGATGGAACCGCACGACGGCGATTTCGCCTCCCAGCGCATGTGCCCGTCCTGCGGGCTTATTACGCCACGCCATGAATCCTGTTGTCTGGAGTGCGGCAAGTCGCTTCGGCCCGCCTGAATCTTCCTGCCTCGATCATAGCGTTCCTGATTCTTCGCTCCGGTATCCCATCAGCGACGCCGGATCCGTCCCTCTCTGACTCACCGTCCGCTTCCCCGAATGGGACTGTATTCTCCCAACCTGGGACGGTTTTGGCTTAATCTGCGCCCCCACCCTCGCGCAAGTGATACTCACTCCGCACTCCATCTGCCGGGCAAAAAATATTCTGCGATGCGCGGGAAGCGGATACGCGGCCCGGGTGCAAGTCGTTAGAAGTGTTGAAGAATTGAAAAGATGCCAGCCCGTTCGCCGCCCACAATGGCGCCGGCGTGGCAGCCACCTGAACGAATTGGCTCAGCACTCTCGCGAAGTTCGGTCAGCCGATTGCATTTGCGTTGTCCGGCGGCACTTCAGCCGAGAAATCGAACAACGAGGGTGACGGCTATGCGAAGGTACAGCGCTCATACGATCTGTTTCATGTCAATTCTGCTGCTCTTGGTCGCGACCGGATGCAGCGACCCGGACGAGTCCGGCGGGAACCCCGGCTTGACCGCACCTGTCGCGGTGTCGGTTGCCCCGCTGACCGGCGCCAGCGGCGCCTGTATCAATACGATCGTCACCGCCACCTTCAGCAAAGCCATGAATCCGGCAACGATTAACTCCACCACCTTCACCCTGACCGGGCCCAGCGGCACCGCCGAAATGGGACAGGTCACGTACAACGTCGCGAGCAACACAGCAATCTTTGCGCCGGCGGCCGCTCTCACGCCCAACACGCTCTATACCGCCGCCATCTCGACCAGGGCCAGAGACGTATTTGGCATCGGGCTCGCGAACCGGCTGGTGTGGACCTTCACCACGGGCGCTGGAGCCTGCTCAGGGGTTGGCGCACCGGCGGTGGTATCAGCCACTCCCGCGAATGGAGCGTGCCCCAACACCATCGCCACCGCGGTCTTCAACGAAGCCATGGACCCCACCACACTCGATACCTCAACCTTTACTTTGACCGGACCGGGCACCACGCCGGTAAACGGGGCGGTCACCTACGATGCGGCCAGCAATGGTGTGACTTTCACTCCCGCAAACGCCCTGCTGCCAAGCACCACTTACACGGCCACGATCACGACCGGGGCAGCAGATCTTCTGGGCCAGCCACTGGCCAGCGATTTCGTGTGGACCTTCACCACCGCTGCCACGCTCTGCCAGCCGCCGTTGCCGCCCAATTCGGTCAACCCTGCCAACGGCTCTACCGGGATATGCTCGAATACCGTGGTGGCCGCCACCTTCCCTCAGGCGATGAATCCAGCCACCATCAACCCGGCGACTTTCACCCTGACCGGACCCGGCGTCACCCCCGTCGCCGGAACTATCACTCACGACGTGCCAAACCAGATGTTTGTTTTCACCCCGACCAGCACGCTCGCCCTCAACACAGCCTTTACCGCCACCATTACCACCGGCGCCCAGGATGTGGCGGGCAACGCGCTGGCCAGCAATTTTGTCTGGACTTTCACCACCTCCGCGGCGGCGTGTGTTCCGCCGCCTCCTCCCACGGTGATTTCCGTGTCGCCTCCGGATGCGGCCATGGGTATATGTCCCGACGTTGTAGTCACCGCCACATTTGATGAGGCCATGAACCCTGCAACGATCACCACGACAACTCTGAAATTAGCCGGTCCCGGGGTGACCCCCGTCACCGGGGCCGTCGCCCTGGACGTTACGGGCAGGATTGCCTCATTCACCCCGGTGAGCGATCTCGCACTGAACACTGTCTATACGGGCACGGTCACCACTGGGGCCCAGGACCTGATCGGCAACGGACTGGCCAGTGACTTTGTCTGGAGTTTCACCACGGCAACGCAGATATGTCAGCCGCCGGTACCATTGGGATCGGTAGCAAATTTCGACGCCGTGGCCGGCTCCACCGTCACCAATACCGGGCCCACCACCATTGCCGGCGGCGACATCGGGCTGAGCCCGGGAAGCGCGGTTACGGGATTTCCTCCCGGATCCATGGTCCCTCCCGCGGTGATGCATGTCACCGATCCGATCGCAGCGCAGGGCCAACTCGATCTGACTTCCGCCTACAACTACGCCGCGGGCTTGCCCGGAGGTGCGGTCCTGCCCGGCGACTTGAGCGGTCTGACGTTCACCCCTGGCCTGTACAAGAACTTGAGCACGGTTAT
>DATGYF010000209.1:0-6534 GCA_035298145.1 Terriglobales bacterium
GAGCAGCAGCAGAAACAGCCGGCGGGCATGCCATCGAAGCGGAAAGCACACGGACAAAAACTCCCGATGGATAGTAGCTTAGGCTGGGGCGCATTCCAAGTTCCCGTGGAAATGCCTCTAGAACACCGGCACCAGGTTATGTTTCTTGGAATACATCTTGCGATCGACGGCCCGCAAAACATCTTCGGCGTCGGAGCCGGTGACATAAGGGGCCAGGGCCCAGCTGAACGAGAGTTCGAAGCCCTTCTTGCTGGCCAGGTTCCACTGCTCCACTTCCCGGAGGATCCGCTGCAGTGGGCAATCGGCCTGCTCTTCGGTAGTGTCCGGCATCATGATCAGAAACTCGTCTCCACCCTGGCGGAAGGCCAGGTCCGCGCCGCGGAAGACGGCCTTCAATATTCTGGCAAAATCGATCAGGACCTTGTCTCCTTCGAGCGCCCCATACTTGGAACTGATGGCGCTGAAGCCGTTCAAGTCAATCGCCATGAAAGTCAGGCTGCTGCCCAGTCTGTTGGCGCGCGCCACTTCCCGCGGCAGCAGTTCGTTCAGGGCCCGCCGGTTCAGCAACTGGGTAAGCGGGTCTATCAGCGACAGGCTCTCCAGCCGTTCGTTCAAAACCAGTTCGCGAATCAAAGCCAGGCGGGTATTGTTGAGGGTCCGCTTTTGTGCCAAAAGATAAATATTGAACAGCAAGATCAGCGAAATCAGCCCAAAGAAGAGTTGGGGCAGATAGAAGCGGTCAACGTGAACAAACAGCTGCGACCACACCAGGTTCGGCAAAATCACCGCCAGCAGGCCCGAAGTCAGGACCAGCATCACCAGAATTCCGATTGACCAGAGCTGCAGGTCGCGTCCGGAAAGCTGATGAATCTGCTGCTGAATCTCGTCCGCGCGCACCAGCATGGAGGGTGGGGTTGTGCGCTCTTCATCGGACTGCGACATTCCTCCTCCTCGCAAACACAGGTTTCCCTGATCTGGAACACTCGGTCTTAATTTGTATCGCAATTGTGACGGGCAAGAAGCGGGAAAAACTCTCTCTCGATTACCTTCGTAATCGTAGATCGGAACCGGCCGGACCTTTCAGGGGTAATCAACATCCACCAGTACGTTGTGTCCGCTTTCCTTGCGGAAGGTGACTAGAACTTTCTGGCCCACGGGCAAGGCGTTTCGCATGTCGCCCTCGAGCACCAGCAGGTTTGACGAGCCGCCGCCGTCAGACAGGGTCACAATCGACTTGTTGGGCTGGCCCACGCCCGATTCGTAGAACTGAACGCTCTGCACTTTGCCCTGTTGCCTGAGCCCGCCGGCGGCGGTCGCAACTGCGGTCGCGGAGCTTTGCTTTCCCCTGCCTCGCTTACGCAGCTCGATAAGAATGTTCAAGGCCACAATGCCCGACATGGCCGCCAGGATCAGCGACATGAACAACCCGTCCACGGTGGTGATCGAACCGTAGAGCACGATCCAGGCAATGCCCAGAAGTGGAACCAGCGCCAAAAGCACTGAGATGACCAGCATCATGATTTTGTCCGGAAGAGTCCGTCAAAGGTGGAAGTCACGGCCAACAGATTAGCAAAAAAAACGCTCGCTGTTCACCTTCTATGCGGGGACAGGGTTCAGAAGGCAGGTTTCAAAAGGCAGGTTTCAAAAGGCAGGTTTCAAAGTTTCATGGTTTCAAGGTTTCAAAGTCTCGTTTTTGAAACCTTAAAACTTTGAAACTCGCACTTCAGGCGCAGGTGTCTCGCCAGTCGGAGATTTCCTTCAAGCCGTCCGCCCGTGTCTGTTCGAAGAGCCGTACCCGGTGGCGCGAGTGTTCAAACTCATGGATGTCCGCCCACACCTCGGCCTGCCAGGCTTCATCATGAATGGCGGTTTCACCACAGCTGGCGCAGCGGGTGTGTAGCTTTCGAACCAGGCGGGCAGGGACAGCAATCGGGCCGGCTGGCAGTTCGACAAAAATGCAGCGCACTTCCTGTATGTCTTCATTGTCGCCGATGATGTGCTCATAGCGCAGCAGGTAGCCGAAGGCCAGCTTTCTGGCTTCCTGTTCAGCCTCGGCGCGGGTGTGAAAGGGACCGTACTCGGCCCGCATCTGTTCGGTGGAATCGCAGGCCATCCAAAACGTTTCCTTATACGCCATCATTGCCTCGAGGGGTCGGACTTTGCTGGCTCAGGTAAAGCGCCGGAGGGTCCTGGGACTACGCCCCGCTCTGAGGAATGCAATTCAGCTGCCGGGATCGAACCGCCTTAAGGATGGACATAGGTCATTACTCATCAAGTACTTACGGGATATCCTAAAAGATGGCCCAAGAGCAAAATGCAAGCTTTTGCAGCCTTTTCCCCCAACAAGCCTTTGGGCAGTGTCGGCAGACGGGTGCCCTCAAGGAGAGATCACGTGGGGACAGCCGCCCTCGGCTGTCCGGTCGAGCAAGGCTCGACTTGCTTTATGGGCAGTGCAAAACCAGCGTCGCGCGGTGCTTGAACAGGACAGCCGGGGGCGGCCGTCCTCACGTGGTCTCCTGCAGGGACACACCGCACCATGAGCACACCAACGAAAAAGTGACGCACTCAAGAAAGCCTCCAGCAGGTGGACCAGAAACAGCGGAGCTTCGCTCCGCCGGCCAGCCGGGGCGGCTCTCCCCGCGGTCTTGCCTGCTTACATCTTTCCCGCTGCACCGCAGTCTCAGGAGGCAATCGTCCCCGACATGACATTTCTCGGCTGCATGGCGATTTCATCCTGCCATCTCTCGCCGCCGTGCCGGGCGACATAGATGGCCAGTTCCAGACGGCTCCATACCCCTAGTTTGTCGAAGGTGTTGCGCAGGTAGTTTTTCACGACCTGTTCGGTGGTTCCAATGGCTCGGGCAATTTCGCGGTTGGTCTGGCCTTCCCAGACCAGACCCGCGACCTGCATTTCTTTTGTGGTCAGCCGCTCACGGGGTTGCATGTTTCATCTGCTCCTTGGCAAACATCGCCGTCGCCAGCTTCACCCGTTTTCTGCCGTCCCGGATACCCGCCCGCAGGAAAAGCGTCCGCAGGTGCTGCTTTACCGTGCGCGGGCTGATCTTCAGTTGCGCCGCGATCTCCTTATTGCTGCAGCCCTGGATCAGCAACTGCAAGACTTGTTCATCGCGCGGTGTAATCTTGATCTGGTTCAGGCTTAGCATGGCGATTCCTCATTGATCCTGATCACTTTTCCCTCGGCGCTTGCGCACTCGCCGGGGGTTGCGATCGGAATTACACAGAAGCAACTGCTTCGCCAAAGCTTCGCTGGCCTGCACCAAAGGACAAAGCCTTGCGAATGCTACATTTTGGTCTATGGCCCACCGTGTTCGGGCGGGGCCGTTAAGCCTGATCCGGGACAGCTTGTCCCACAACGGGCGCGGGCCCGGATAGAATTGCCTGGAGGGGAACATTATGCGCGTGCTGGTAGTCGAAGATGAGGCCCGGCTCGCCGAAAACATCGCCCGCAGTTTGCGCGAAAGCGCCGGCTACGCGGTGGATGTTGCCGCCGACGGTCAGGAGGGACTGTTCCTGGCAGAATCGAATCCCTACGACGTGGTGCTGCTCGACCTCATGCTGCCCAAACTGGATGGAATGGAATTGCTGGGAAGAATCCGGCAAGCCGGACAGCACACCCCCGTGCTGGTGCTGACCGCGCGAGACGACAAGGATTCCGTTGTCGCCCTGCTTAATGCCGGGGCCGACGACTACCTGACCAAACCATTCGATCTCGGAGAACTGCTGGCGCGCACCAAGGCCCTGATCCGTCGCGGCAAGGGACAGCCCTCCCCGGTGGTCGTGATCGGCGATCTCGAACTCAATACCGTCAACCGCACCGTGCAGCGCGGCGGAAAGCCGATCACGCTGACCGCCATGGAATATCGCGTGCTTGAGTACCTGGTGCACCGCCCGCGCGCCGTGGTTTCAAAGACCGAACTGCTTGAGCATCTATACGACTACAACTGGGAAAAATTCAGCAACGTAATCGAAGTCTATATCTCCGGGCTGCGGCGCAAACTGAACCAGGGGTCATCGCGGCAGCTGATCCGCACCCTGCGCGGGCAGGGCTATATGTTGCAGGATTGATTTCTGAAATGGCCGACATGCGGCGCGACTCCATTCAACGGCGGCTCATCGCTTCAGTCCTGCTGTCGCAGATCATCCTCACCGCCGGACTGGTGGTCATCGGGGTTCTGGTCACCTATTGGCGCCTGATCTCCACGCTCGACACCAGCATGCAGGCCCACGCCACCAGCGTGGCGGTGCTGGTTCGCTATACCGAAGATGCGACCGGGCACGTGTACTTTGATAACAGCCTTCTGCCCGAGTCGATTGATCCGCTTCATCCCGACCAGTTTACGGTGTGGGCCGACCGTACCGGATTTCTCACCCGGTCGGAGGACTGGCCTGACGGCCTGCAGTTCCAGCCCGGTCCCAGCGAACACTGGAATTTCACCTGGGCCGGGGTCCCGTATCATGCCGTGCGCCTGAACCACATTCCAATACTGGACCGGGAAGAGGGCGCGGCCTTCCACCCCCAGACCCTGACTATCGTCTATGCCTCACCCCTGGTACGGATTCAACACCAGGTCAAGGTTGCGGGAGGCTCCATTGCCCTAGCCAGCCTGCTCCTGCTGGGCGCGACCACTGGGCTGGCTTCCTGGAGGATCCGACGCAGCCTGCTGCCTTTGCAAAGCCTGGCCCGGCAGGCAGCCCTGGTCTCGACTCAGAGCTGGAAGCTTCAGCCTCCCAGGGAAGCCGAGCAGATCGAGGAACTGCGCCCTTTGACCGATTCGATGACTCAGATGCTGGCGCGTCTTGAGTACTCCTTCAAACAGCAGCGGGAATTTGTGGGGAACGCGGCGCACGAACTGAAGACGCCCGTGGCGGTACTGAAGTCCACTCTGCAGTCGCTGGTGCAGCGTCCTCGAAGTTCGGAAGAGTATTGCGCCGGGGTGCAGGCATCGCTCCAAGACCTGGACCGGCTGGAGCAACTGCTGCAGTGGATGCTTCGGCTGGCCCGGGCGGAGCAGTGGGCGCAGAATGCGCAGGGGCGCAACCTCGATCTCATCGACCTCAACTCCACCTGCGAAGAAGCGGTGGAGAGAATTCGCGCTCTGGCCGAGTCTCGCCACACCACGATTCACCTGGTGACCAACGGGCCGGTTCCCATCCGCGCCGACCCCGAGGACTTGCAACTGGTGTGGACGAACCTGCTGGAGAATGCTGTCCGCTACAGTCCCGAGGGAACATCGGTCGAGATCGCCGTGGCTCGCGAAGGAGACCAAGCGCAAGTCTCTTTTCAGGACCATGGCGTCGGTATTGCCGCCGCTGATCTGCCCAAGATTTTTGAGCGCTTCTATCGCGGAGACCACTCTCGGGCCCGGGCTACGGGCGGCTTTGGCCTGGGCCTGGCCATCGCCAAAGCCCTGGTCGAAGCCTACGGGGGCAGCATCGCCGCCGTGAGCAGCCCCGGAAAGGGCACCCGCATGACGGTTGAGTTGCCTGTCCCGAAACCATAGCGCGGCCTTAACCGGTAGCGCCGGCATCTTGCCGGCTGTCCCGAGGGCGGCCCGCCCTCGGCGGTGACAGCGGAACCCTTCGCGCCTCAATCAGCTTCAGGTACCCTTAAGGTCTGTTCCAGTAATATTTGTACCCCTGCACGCGTAGGGACAGCCGCCCTCGGCTGTCCGGTCGAGCATTGGCTCGACAGATTCTTTTTCGCCAGGGAAAATAGCGGAGCGTTGCTCCGCCGGACAGCCGAGGGCGGCTGTCTCCACGTGGTTTCATGGAGGTGCGGAGAATGCACTTTTGCAGCGGCAATATCGGCAAGAGCATAAGGTTGGTCTTCGGAATGCTGGGTCTGTTTACGATGGCAGCTGCGCAGAACTCAATGCCTGCGGTCGATGCGGACCCGAATCAGGGCATGAATGCCGCTCCCCTGACCGTGACTTTGCAGGATGTCATCGCCCGCGCGCGAAAAAATGATCCTGTATATCACGCCGCCCTGACCGCTTACGGTTCCGCGAAAGAGGACCGGGTACAAGGCCGGGCCGCCCTGCTGCCGGGTGTGAACTACGACGCCGGATTTCTTTATACCCAGGGCAATGGCACGTCCACCGGGCGCTACGTGGGCGCCAATGGAGTGCATGAATACCTCAGCCAGGGCAATGTTCACCAGGATATTTCCCTGCAGGGGGTCGCGGAATACCGGCGCACGCGGGCCGCGGAAGCAGTGGCACGGGCCCGCTCCGAAATCGCCGCTCGCGGACTGGTGGTGACGGTGGTCCAAGCCTATTACCACTTCGTGGTGGCGCAACGGAAATATGACACTGCCCAGCGTGCGGCCAACCAGGGCCGGCACTTTCTCGATATCAGCCAGAAGCTTGAACAAGGCGGCGAGGTGGCGCATTCGGACGTGATTAAGGCCCAGATCCTGTTCCAGCAGCAGCAGCGCGACCTGCAGGAAGCGGAGCTCGAAATGAATCGCAGCCGTCTCGATCTCGCCGTGCTCATCTTCCCCGACTTCAACGA
>DATGYF010000210.1:0-13899 GCA_035298145.1 Terriglobales bacterium
CGGGGTGCCGCCGCCCACTTGAGGACGGGCTGCCCAGGCCGAGCAGGGCTCGGCAAGGGCCTAGATGTCACTGCGAAACCTACACGCGTGGAAGAGCGGCCCTTTAGCGTTGCGCAAGGCCCTCAAATAATCCTCGCCCGGGCGGACCTTGGACGGGGCAACCTCCATGGTTATGGAATGCACATCGGCGGCCAGATGCTATGATTACCCCTTCGTCCCAAGCGTTCTTACCCTCGCCTGCCGGCCCGCGTACAGAAAGGTGGACAAAGCAGTCGTCCTCTGATGAATCAATGAACCGCCGATTCTCCATCCTTACCCTGCTCCTGCTGTCTCTCGGAATTTACGTCGCCACCGCTGCTCAGCCGGCGTTGCTCGATGATGCCGACGCCTCGCACGCGCTGGTTTCCCGCGAGATGCTGCAGCGCGGCGACTGGGTGGTGATGTATCAGGATGGGATCCGCTATCTCGAAAAAGCCCCGCTGCATTACTGGATGGTGGCCGTCAGCTACAAACTTTTCGGGCAGGGCGCTTTCCAGACCCGGCTGCCGCTGGTGCTTGGGGTGGTGGGACTGGTCCTGATGGTCTATTTTTTTGCCCGCCGATTTTTCGGCGAGACCGCAGCGTTTTACTCCGGGCTGATCACTTGCACCAGCGTGGGAACCTGGCTGTTTACGCGTGTGATGGTTCCGGAAGCCATCTTTGCGCTGGAACTGACTGCCCTCTTCTACCTTTTTCTGCGCGGCTGGCAAGGCAGCCTGGACACTCGTGTCGCCTATTGGGGTGCCTCGGTCGTGATGGCGCTGGCCGCGCTTACCCTGGGTTTGATTGGGGTCTTGTTTCCTCTCGGCGTGGTTTTCTTCTTTATTCTGTTCACTCGCAGTTGGGGACGCTGGCGCGAACTTCGGATTTTTTCCAGCACCCTGATTTTTCTGGTCATCGCCGTGCCCTGGCACTGGATCGCGGAAGAACGCTCGCCCGGATTTTTGTGGTCTTACTTCATCAACGAGCACTTCAAGCGCGCCCTTGGCACCCGCTACCCGCCGGACTATGAAGCCGTGCCGCTTCTGCTGTGGTGGGCTCTGCACCTGGTGTGGTTCTTTCCCTGGAGCTTTTTTATCGGCTACGCCCTGCGCGAATTTCCGCGGCCGAAGACCTGGGGACCGAAGATGGAACATGTCCAGGAGGCCCGTCTGCTGCTGTTCATCTGGGCGGGCCTGATTCTGTTTTTCTTTTCGCTTACCAGCGGATCGCGCATGGAGTATTACAGCTTCGGCGCCTGGCCGGCCATAGCCGTCCTGCTGGGGATTGGCCTGAATGACGCCGAACAGGTGCGCGATCGCTGGCTGCCCCGCCTGCAGGCGGGACTGGCCGTGATCGGGTTCGTGGCCTCGGTCTGCCTGACCTACCTGGTCCTGACTTCGCTCGACGTTTCTTCCACCGGCGGCATCTCGCACCTGCTGCAATATCACGACCTGGACACCTACCGGCTCTCGATGGCGCACATTTTCGACCTGACGCCGCAAACTTTTGCCGCGCTGCGCGGTCCGGCGGTTTTCGCCATCCTCATCTTTATTATTGGATTTGGCAGAGCGTGGCTGTTACGTCGGCGCTGGAAGAACTTCGCCGCCACGCTCACTCTGGCATTCGCCATGGCCCTGTTTTTCTTTGCCGCCAACTGGGCTTTCAAACGGTTCGAGCCGCGCATGTCCTCGCGCGCGCTGGCCGACGCCATCCTTCCCTACCTGCGTCCCCAGGACCAGATCGTGCAGTATGGCGATTTTAATTCGGGCTCGAGCATTCCCTTCTACACTCACCGCCATGTATGGATTTACAACGGGCGTTTTGGGACCAACCTTGAAATCGGTTCGAACTATCCCGACGTGCCGCCCACGTTTCTGGACGATAAACAGTTCCCCGCCTTTTGGAGCGGTCACGAGCGGGTATTCATTTTCGTTCCAGAAGAATTCCGCAAGGACGCGCTCTCCCGCTTGCCTCCGGACTCCAGCTATCTGCTGGCGGAGAGCGCCGGAAAATATATCTTTGTAAATCAGCCGCTGCGCCCGGACTTGCCACTGCTCGCGTCGGTGCTGAAGCGGCATCCGGTGGAGTAAGCAGGTGAGCGGCACGGAAATTCCTTCCCCAACCGGCGAAGCGACCAGTGACGAACTGTTAATGGAAGAAGCTCTGCGCTCGGCGCAGCGAGCGCTCGATGCGGGAGAGGTTCCGGTGGGCGCAGTCGTCGTGTGCGACGGCAAGATCGTTGGACGCGGCGGCAATCGCAACCTCGCCGATTCCGATCCCACCGCCCACGCCGAGATCGTCGCCCTGCGAGAAGCCGGTGCCGCCCTCGGCAACCACCGTCTGGAAGGCTGCGAACTGTTTGCTACAATTGAACCGTGCGCCATGTGTGCCGGCGCGCTGGTTCATGCCCGGCTGAAACGCCTGGTGTACGGGGCCGATGACCTCAAGGCAGGCGCCATCCGGTCGGTGATGCAGGTCCTGAACCATTCCCGTCTGAACCACCGCATGGAAGTCCGCAGCGGTGTTTTGGCGGGACGTTGTGCCGAGTTGTTACAGAGTTTCTTCCGCCGGCGGCGGGAGGAGCAGTCGTCGGTCGGCAGTCCTCAGTCATTGGCAACCGACGACTCTTCTGACGACTGAAGACCGAAGACTGACGACTGCTTTCCGGAGAGGTGCGTGAGTGGTTGAAACGATCCGCCTCGAAAGCGGACATACCTTAACGGGTATCGGGGGTTCAAATCCCTCCCTCTCCGCCATATCTTCTGAAGGCCCAGTTAATAGGCCGTTTAACCTTCGACTCTGACGAATGATCCCTTAGACTGATACACAGATCAGTGATTCCCTTCCGGATCGACCAGGGATTCAGGGACGACTTCCGCCTTATCGCATCGTTCGCAGACCGCTCTTCCCATCGCTTGGCTACAACGATCGAACCACAAGGGTGCTGGGGCCACTTAGGGTGAAGGGCGATCCCGCGACCGGCTTGACGGAGGTCGGCGTGATAGTGAAGACATACAGCTTGTTGGTGGCACGGCTGGTGGCGTAGAGGTGATAGCTCTTGTCCCAGGCGACGCTGCTGATGAGGTCCTTGGTAAGAATATTGGAGTACCCGGTGATGGGATTGCGTCCGTTGAAGTGGAAGACCTGAAGACCCGGCACTTCCTTCATGGACTCATCGTAATGGGCCCCGCTCACCGCCAGGAGATTGCCCTGGGGGTTGATCACCATCGACTCCGGGTAGACCGCGGGTCTGAGCTTAGCGCCGTTGTAGAAAAGGTTGCCGTAGTAGTCGTTGGTATAAGAGGCAAGCACGGGCGGCAAGGAGGGGCCGCAGGGATAGTCATAGTTCTTCTGAAGGGCTACCGCCATGTGGCCCGTGGGCACGTTCTGGTTGTCGGAGGCCATAGAGACGGTGGAATAATCGCCCCCATCGCCGGTAGGCGGCGGGAAAGTGATGTTGGGGTCGTCGAGGTTCATCACCCCTAATCTGTCGCGGTAAAAGGCCACGAAGCCGTTGTCACAATAAGACTCCCGGAAGGTATAGGCGTGGCCGTTATTCCCGGCAACGACAAGGGGGCTTCGGATGGCGCAGCCGCCAGTGCCGCAGAAGCTCCACGCAACCCCGTCAAACGTGAATGCGCCGGTGGTCGCATTGATCTTAAAGGACTGCAAGCCATTGCAGGCGTAATCAGACGTTCCCTGTTGGATGTACACCTCGGTGCCAGTGCGGTCGATCGTGCCCCCAAGGGTAGTGCCACACTCCCCGGCTGGGTAGAGCGCCGTGTTGATCTGCGCCACCTGCCCCCCGATCCCACCGGTGGATCTGATCGCGTAAGAATGGATGAAGTGGGTGCCCACCGTGATGAAGTGGCTTCCGGCGGTGCCGATCATCAAGCCTACGGTGTTCTTGAAGGGCGAGCCTGACACCATGGTCAGCTTGCCGGTTGACGAGGTGGTGTAAACAATCACCCCTTTTGCGGTCTGGACGTAAACACGAGCCACGTTGGTGGGTGTGGTGGCTGCGGCCGACTGGTTCGGCAGGGCTTCGGCTCCGGCGGCAGCGATGGACAAAGTGGCGGCAAGCGCAAGGCTGCGGATAGTCGTGACTGGGTGTGTGATTCCGGGAAACGCAAGTGCCGCGATGAGGACCAACACGACAGGGCTCTGAAAGTCCATAGCTGCCCCTCGATTCGCAACGGAGCTTACCAAAATCATCTAGTAGGGTTCGATACGGCAAAGACTGTAGAAATACCAGATAGCGGCAAGACTTATCTCGTGCATGTGAAGATCACGGCTCTGTGCGCAGCCTGCCGGAATGGCGCACGCGTACGTCGGGATCTGTGGCACCACTGCGATTTCCATCGAGAAGTACGCGATCGTCGCTTTGTGCTCGTCGGTCAACGCAGGCTTCCTCATCTCAAGGATAGTTGCTTATAACTCACAATTCCTGAAGAGTTTGTGATCATCGTCACTTGGGAGGGTGATCGAGCCCACCGGGTATCGCCTTCACTAAGGAGTATTAATTCACTAGAAACGGCAAAGGATGGGCTGAAGGATTTGTTGTTCGAATTATCCTACAAGAGGTGGCGTCATGAAGACCAAGTTATATGTTGGACTGGTACTTGGCGGTGCTCTGCTGTTCGTGATTGGGAACCTGACCGCCAGCGGCGCAGGCAGTCTGAATGCGACTACTCAAGCGAATTTGTCGACCGCCATGCACGGTGAGGCGTTCGCGTATGCGAAGTATTTGCTGTATGCCAAGGAAGCGCAACGGAATGGGAATACCGAATTGGCAGATCTGTTCACACAGGCCGCTAAGACGGAACGCTTTCAGCATTTTGCAGAGGAAGCAGAGCTCGCGGGGCTAGTGGGCAGCGACGCAGATAACCTGAAGGATGCAATCAAGGGCGAGTCCTACGAAGTTGACACTATGTACCGCAAATTTGCGGAGCAAGCAAAGACAGCCGGGGATAAGGCCGCTGCGGACCGGTTCGAAGAAATTCGCCAGGACGAGATGTCCCATCGCGATGCCTTCAGTCTGGCGCTCACGAAAGTGGAAAAGAAGCCATCCGGGGGTCAGTAGGCTGAGTGGGAGCCCGTCGGTTCTCAGCGGATCATTACGGAAGGAGAAAGAATGTTAGCCTGGTTAAAGCGACTTGCTGTCTTGCTCGTATTTATTTTGGTGGCAATTCAATTCTTTCAGCCGCCCAGGACAAATCCCTCGATTGATCCGAAACGCGAACTTTCCGCAAATCGGCCGGTAGATGCCGCGGTGGGTGCAGTTTTGGAGCGTTCCTGCAACGATTGTCATTCCTATCGTAGCGTGTGGCCCTGGTATAGCCACGTCGCTCCGGTTTCGTGGTTAGTGGTTTCGGACGTAAATCGGGGGCGGAAGGCATTGAACTTCTCGGAGTGGGCGGGTTACCCGCCTGAGGTGCAGCAGAAACAGCTATCCGAGATTTGCAAGGAAGTATCAGAGGGCGAAATGCCCGGCCTTCCTTACACCCTTCTGCACCCGCGTGCCAAGGTCAGTACGACGGACGTGACCGCCATTTGTAACTGGACCCGGGCCGCTGCGCAAAACATCCTGGCTACAACGGGAAAGGAATAACGGACGCCGCGCCAGGAGATGCATTACACGGACTGTTAGAGGCGCCAGCATGCGCGGGGAACCGTAAACGATAATCCGGATTCCCTTTCTGCGCACGCCAGACGGGACCTGTCGTGCTTGATGTGTGTCTCACAATTTGATTTCCCGTGCTAGACTCAAGCGTCTACTTCGAGCAGGCATCTGGAATGCGGGACGGATTCCTTCTATATGAGAAGCGTGCCTGTTGGAGCAGTGAAGTTTGTCTGCTCCTCTCGAAATGGCCATCCGCCCGTTGCGCACTGTGCTCTTCTGACTCACGGCACCCTTTGGCACTGTCATTGTACCTGCCCTTCCTCATCGTCCTGCTAATGTGGTTTCCGGGTCGTGCGGTAGCACAGATCTCTCCAGGCGCTCTTTCGCGTCCCCACCAATCTCTCAATGGCACGAGCAACTGCACCGCGTGTCATAAGTTGGGTGGCGGCCAAGCCACATTCAAGTGTGTCGATTGCCATAGCGAAATCGCATCCCGTATCGCGTCGCGAAAAGGGCTGCACGCTTCTTACAACCTGAACGCGAACTCCAGTCAGGAATGTGTAAAGTGTCACTCGGAACATAACGGCGAGGATTTTCCGCTAATCAAGTGGGACACGCGCACCTTCAGCCACCAGCAAACGGGATATCCACTGGAGGGCAAACACTCGGGGCTGGCCTGCAATCGTTGTCACACTGCTGAACATGTCTCCCAGTCCGAGCGTGCGGCCATCAAAGTCAAAGATCTGAATAAAACATTCCTGGGCGTTTCCACGGGCTGCGTCACCTGTCACCAGGACCAGCACCAGGGACGGCTGGGCGAGAACTGCCTCCAGTGCCACAGCTACAACGATTGGAAAACGGTCACTGTTGGAAAGTTTGACCACTCGAAGACGCGCTACCCGCTGACTGGGTTGCACGCACAGGTTACTTGCCAGAAGTGTCATACGCCCGGACCGGACAGCAAACCTCGCTACACGGGAATCGCATTCGGCAAATGCTCCGATTGTCACTCTGATCCGCATCGCGGAAGCTTCAGCCAGGGTTGCCAGGCATGCCACAACACCGGCGGATGGAAGAAGGTGTCAACCCAGGCGGTCAGTGAGCGCTTCGATCACTCGACAACCAAATACCCGTTACTGGGCAAGCATGCCACGGTGGAATGTTCACAATGCCACGCGAACGGAAATTTCAAGAAGCCTTTGGTCTTTCAAAGGTGCATGGATTGTCACCAGCCAGACCCACACAAGGGACAGTTTGCCAAACGTGCGGGCGGTGGCGAGTGCGCCTCCTGCCATACCGTGGATGGATTCAAGCCTTCGACATTTACCGTAAAGGATCACGCCGCCACGGCCTATCCCCTGCAAGGCGGACACGCCGCAGTGCTCTGCTCGGGATGCCACACTCCCAACGGTAAAGATACGCTGTTCAAGATCAAGTTTCAGCGCTGTACGGACTGCCACGCCGACAAGCATGCGGGACAGTTTGCCGCCGCTCCGTATTTCAACGGTTGTGATCGCTGCCACAATCTGCAGGGATACAAACCTTCGACATTCTCGTTGGCACAGCACAAAGAGACCAAGTTCGTTTTGACCGGCAGCCATGTGGCGGTTCCATGTGGCGATTGCCACAAAGAGAGCGATACCTTCAAGCCGAAGTCAATTCTCTACCACTGGAATGAGCTCTCGTGCACCAGTTGCCATCTCGATCCGCACAAAGGGCAGTTTAGGGATCGTATGCAGCAGGTCCGCGCGGATGGTACCGCGATTGGTTGCGAAGCCTGCCATTCGACCCGATCATGGAAGGAACTTTCAGGTTTCGATCACTCCAAGACTTCCTTCCCGCTGGTTGGCGCGCATCGGGCCACCGCGTGCATGGATTGCCACAAGCCACCTAACCAGGAAACCCGTCTGATCAATGTGGACTTCAAGGCCGCGCCTTCGAAATGTGAGGAATGCCACCAGGACATCCACGGCGGACAATTTGCCCAGGGTGGAATCACGCCCTGCGCCCAGTGCCACAACAGCGGACGGTGGAAACCATCGCTGTTTGACCACGATAAACGGACCGCATTTCCCCTGCAGGGGGCGCACCAGAACGTCCGCTGCGAAGGATGCCACAAGCTGACCCGCGCCGTCGCAGGCAAGCCCGTGCTCTTCTACATGCCCACGCCCAAAGAATGCGCCGCCTGTCACGGTTCGAACCTTCCGGCACAAAAATAGCCGGACCCGCAAGACCTGCTCTCTTTTCGAAAAAATTACATGTGCTCAGAAGTACATGGACCAGGATGGACCAGGCCGGCAAGATTGGGAGACTGTCCGAATTGGCCCTCTGAACAGACACTTATGTAACTTTTGTCACCGCACGTAGCCCTCTAACCTAATGGACAACTAATTGCACACGCACTTGCATCTTGGCATAAGACAGTTGTTTGTGGTTGGGGCGGTCGAATCCGATTTAGGCGGCATTGCGTTGGCTTCGGCGATGAGGGGATACCTGTTTGTCGCGTTGGTGTTGCTGGTCTCTGTCCTGTCCGCTTGGGGACAGTCGCAGTCCTATGCAAACACCCGTAGCCCCCACGGCCCCCTTAATATTCCCTGCCAGAATTGCCACACCCTGAGCGGATGGAAGCCGATCCGCAGCGTGCCCGAGTTCGACCATAACCAGACTCGTTATCCATTGCGGGGTATGCATCAAGGAGTGGCCTGCACCCAATGCCACGTCAAGCCTGTATTCACAAATGTGGGCAAGCAATGCGCCGACTGCCACGCCGACATCCATAAGCGCCAGTTCGGCGCAAATTGTGAGCAGTGTCACAGCGTGAAGGGCTGGCAGGTCTCCGTGCAACAGATCAACCAGCACCAGAACCGCTTCCCTCTGCTCGGGGCCCACGCGGCGCTGGACTGCACCTCCTGCCACAAGGGAGCAGCGACGGGACAATTCATCGGCCTATCCACCCAATGTTACTCCTGCCATGCCAAGGAGTATCAAACCACCACAGGTCCAAATCATGTGACAGCCGGTTTTCCTACCACCTGCGAACAGTGCCACGGCCTGAACACCTGGTCCGGCGCCAAGTTTGACCATCTGAAGATTACCGGGTTTGCGCTCACCGGAGCGCACATTCCCCTGGATTGCACCGCGTGCCACGTCGGAGGCAAGTTCGCGGGCACGCCCGCAACTTGCGTAGGCTGCCATCTTCCCGATTTCCAGAAGACGACAAACCCGAATCACGTGCAGGCGGGATTCCCGCAGACCTGCCAGAGCTGCCACACCACCGCCGCGTGGCAGCCGGCGACTTTCGATCACAACACCTTTACCAAGTTTCCCCTGACCGGCACCCACGCCACCGTGGCCTGTACCCAATGCCACGTGAACGGACAGTTTGCCGGAACTCCAGCCGACTGTGCTTCCTGCCACATGAAGGATTTTCAGGGCACAACCAACCCCAATCACGCGCAGGCCGGAATCCCCACCACCTGCGCCACCTGCCACAACACGACATCGTGGGCCAATGCCACCTTCGATCACAGCAAGACCGGCTTCCCGTTGACCGGCGTGCACGTCACCACCCCGTGCACGCAATGCCATGTAAACGGCAACTTCAACCTGACTGTGACTACGTGCGTGTCCTGCCACCTCAAGGACTATCAGGGCACAACTAACCCCAATCACGTGCAGGCCGGCCTGCCGCAAACCTGCGAGAGTTGCCACACTACCGCGTCATGGACAAACGCGACCTTCGATCACGCTAAGACCGGCTTCCCGCTCACAGGCGCGCACGTCCCGTTGCAATGTTCGCAGTGCCACATCAATGGAAATTACAACCTGACCAACACCACCTGCGTCTCGTGCCACTTGAAGGACTACCAGGGCACCACCGATCCCAACCACGTGCAGGCTGGAATGCCACAGACTTGCGAAACCTGCCACAGCACAGCGTCCTGGGCGAATGCCACTTTCAATCACTCGACCACGGGCTTCCCGCTGACTGGCGCACACGTTCCGCTGCAATGCTCGCAGTGCCATATCAATGGAAATTACAACCTGACCGATACCACGTGCGTTTCATGCCACTTGAAGGACTACCAGGGCACCACCGATCCCAACCACGTGCAGGCTGCGCTGCCCCAGACTTGTCAGAGTTGCCACAGCACCACGTCCTGGGGAAGCGCCACTTTCAACCACGCGACTACCGGATTCGCGCTGACCGGGGCGCACGTCCCCCTGCCGTGTGCTCAGTGTCACGTAAACGGAAATTACACCCTGAGCAGCGGCGCGTGTTCGACCTGCCATATCAAGGACTACCAGACGACGACCGATCCCAATCACGTGCAGGCCGGCTTCCCGCAAACCTGCGACTCATGCCACACGACCGTGACCTGGGCGAATGCAACTTTCAATCACGCATCGACCGGATTCACGCTGACCGGGGCGCACCTGCCGCTGCAGTGTTCGCAGTGCCACGTAAACGGCAACTACAGCCTGAACAGCACGGCCTGCGCCACCTGCCATCTGAACGATTTCAACGGCACCACCAACCCCAATCACGTGCAGTCAGGATTTCCGCAGCAGTGCGACGTCTGCCATAACACGACCGCCTGGATTCCGTCCTCGTTTAACCACAACAACACTCCGTTCCCGCTGACCGGCAAGCACACCACCGTGGCCTGTGCCAGTTGTCACGTGAACAACAACTACACATCGGTACCGACCGACTGCTTCTCCTGTCACAAGACCGATTACCAGACCACCACCAATCCCAATCACACGGCGGCAGGTTTCCCGACCACCTGCCAGACCTGCCACACCACAACCGCGTGGACGGGAGCAACCTTCAACCACACCTGGTTCCCAACCAACCACGGCAATGCGGGAGGAGTCTGTTCCGCGTGTCATACCAACGCCTCTGACTACTCGGTCTTCTCCTGCACCATTTGCCATGGCAAAACCCAGACTGACTCTAACCATCGCGGGGTGAACGGATATGTGTACAGCAGTCCGAGTTGTTACCAATGCCATCGCAACGGAAGGGCCGGGGGGTAGGGCGAACGGATTTGAAACAGACAGTACGGTGAAGTAGGAACAATGTGGGCCAGAAGACAATGCGGGTTGCTGCTCATGATGGCATCGTGGGCCGCAGCACAAGGCACGATTCCGGGCGCAGTGTCGGTGCAGGATCTGAGAGTTGTGCGCGATCCGGCCAATAACTTGCGCGTGGAAATCACCCTGAGCGCACCCAGCAATACCGCTCCCAGCGTGACTGTGGCAACCAATCCCAGCCGGCTGGTGCTTGATTTGCCCAACACATTGTCTGGGGCGAAGCAGCAGCAACTTTCGGTGAACTACAAAGGTGTTCGCCGGGTGAGGCTGGGCTTGAACAGCGCAGTCCCTCCCATCACCCGCGTAGTGGTGGAGATGGACGAGGCACATCCGTACAGTCTGCAGTCTGAGGGAAGGCGGGTCACGCTCGTCATCAGCCCCGCGCCGAACGCCATTGCGAGTTCGGGACAGGGCGCGCAAGCCGCCGGCGTATCCGGCGGCCTGGTCGGGATATTTCGCCGCCGCCCAACCCCGCCTCCGATGGAGACTGGCAATGACTCGGCCACGGGACTGCCTCCGCCACCGCCCCATTTACCGCCCATCAAGTTCCCCGAAGAGCAAGCGGGCAGTGCAGCAAGTTCAGCCGGCGCGAGCGCATCTTCACGCCCGAACGCCTCGCATCCTGATCGCGCCAGCCTGCAGGAGGGCACCGTTTTCCCGGGATTGGGATCGCCGGGAACAGGAAATGTTCCGGATGCCAAGGCATCGTCTGCGAACGGAACCGCAAACGCTTCGGGTTCACGCCAGCCGGGCGGCGTGACCACCACACCCGGCGCATTCCAGCCCAGGGTTGCCGCCGACAGCGGCTTCCCAACGGTAGTGGTTACGCCCGGTTCGACGTCGAATGGCCAAACAGCCATGCAGGAAAATACTGCACCGCCCGCGCCTCAACCGACGGCGGACGAACTGTCCCGCATCGTTCCATCGCGGCCCCGTCCGGTCAGCACCGCCGCCGTAGCGGCCGAAGCGCCACAACCGGCTCTCGAAGCCTTATCCCAAGCCACCCACCCACGTCAAACTCCCATCAGCACATCAAGGCTGGTGGTTGAACCTCCGGCGCAACCCCAAGCTGGGTCATCCACTGCAAGCACCCAGGGAAACGCCGGCGCCATCGTGGGCCCCTCATCGGAGCCGGTGGATGTGCAGACGCGAGCAGCAATTGCCACACAACCCGCGAGTCAAACCGCACAGGCGCCGCCGACCGAGCCTCCTGGGGCCCCTGACGTTGCCGAACCGGAACCCGAGCCAGGAACCGCCGCATCCGTGCCAGAGAACTCCCCTGCGGTCTCTAGCCAAAACGCTAATGACAGATCGACTCCAACCGCCGATCTTCCCTTGCTCGCGCTGCGCAACGTCGATCCCAACCTGCGGACTGTTTTCAAAGTGAAATATGTTGCGGAAGGCGTCGCCTACCTGGACGGCGGCCGCAGTTCGGGTCTGACTGAAGGCATGAAGTTGGAAATCAGGGACAATGATTTGCCCGTCCAGCAGGGGGCGACGGCCGATCCCGCTGACCCTCGCGCCGTCGCCGAACTCGAAGTAACTGCGACTGCGGAAACCTCGGCCGTAACCGATATCCATCTGCCCAAACGCCCAGTAAAGCCCGGCGACCTGGCCTACTTGTCTTCCGCGGACGCGCAGGCGCTGGTGCAGCAGCGGTCGCTGAGTGCAACGCGGAAATACCCGGCGGTTGTAACTTTCACCGAAGGAGACCCGCTTGAAGAAGAAGCTCGCGCGGAAGTGCCGAGACCGCCCCAGCCTTCCGTAAATCGCGCTCGCGGCCGCATTGGCCTCGATTACATGGGAACGGTCAGCCGCGGCAGTTCTTCCGTGACCAGTTCAGACCTCGGAATGGTGCTGCGCGCCGACATCACCCGCCTCAACGGCACCTACTGGAATATCAGCGGCTACTGGCGCGGACGGCTGAGCGCGCGTTCCTCCACCGGCCAGCAAACGCTGCAGGACCTGATCAACCGCACTTATCACCTCAGCATGACCTATGACAATCCGAACTCGGCCTGGGTGGCGGGATTCGGGCGGCTCTACCTGCCGTGGGCCAGCAGCCTCGACACGATTGACGGCGGATATTTCGGGCGGAAGCTGTCCTCCGGGATCACCGCCGGCATCTTCGCCGGTTCAACTCCCGACCCCACATCCTGGAATTACAACCCCGACCGGCGCATTGGCGGTACTTTCGTCAACTTTCAGGGCGGCGACTTCGACGCTTTCCACTACACCAGCACGACCGGCTTCGGCATCAGCACCTTGAAGTGGAAGATCGACAGGCCATTTGTGTTTCTGGAAAACACTTTCTCCTACAAAAGATATTTGTCGATCTATCATTCGCTGCAGGCCGACAGTCCCGCGGGAAACCCGGCCGTTCCCGCTCCCGGTCCCGGGATCAGCCGCAGCTTTCTCACATTCCGCATCCAGCCTCATCCACGGCTGGAGATCGATTTCAATCACAATTACTTTCGTGACGTGCCTACCTTCGATCCCCAGTTGATCGGCACCGGGTTGCTGGACAAGTATCTGTTTCAGGGCTTCAGCGCGGGCGCCCGAGTTGAAGTGGTGAAACAGATTTTTGTTTACGGCAGCCTGGGGCAAAGCAACCGGTCGGGCGATGCCAAGGCCTCGCTGAACCAGATGTATGGCATCACATTCGGCCACTTGCCGTGGCTGGGCCTGCGCGCGGACGGACACTACTCGCGATTTAACAGCTCGTTTGGAAGCGGATCGTACCGGGCGTTTTCGCTCTCGAAAAGCTTCACGGACGACATCCGGCTCGAAGTGCTGGCTGGCGATCAAACATTCAGTTCTCTGCTGACTACTGATGACCGCTCGCGCTTCGTAAATACGAATGTCGATTTCGCCATAGGGGCGCACTATTTCGCCCAGGGAGGCTTCACCATCAACCGCGGCCAGTTGAGTTACGACCAGTGGATGTTCACGCTCGGCTACCGCTTTGACACCAGGGGAAAACATCAGTAATGAGGCGGCAGAGCCAACTCGTGAAGCGGCCGGGTGGAGCGGGAATCGTCGTACTTCTGCTGGTATGCCTGGCAGTCCATCCTGCCGTCGCAGCCGGCCATGATCCGGATGACCTGCTGAACCGCACCGGCGAGCAGGTTTCGAAGTTTCTGGGCCAGTTCTCG
>DATGYF010000211.1:0-1819 GCA_035298145.1 Terriglobales bacterium
GTAACCGCGAAGCGGTGCAGGAATGCAGCCCAGGGCGTAAGACCTGGGTAATTGAAAGGAAATGATGTAGCCCTGGAAGGGCGACAGAAACTGCCGATTCGACTTTCTGATTCGGCCGGACGAATCCAAAACAGCCGAGCGTTGCTCGGCCCGACCGGGTCGGAGACCCGGTCCCACACGGGCAGGAGTGATGTATGGGTCAGACCATGGTTGAAAAAATCGCGCAGGCGCATCTGGCCGAGGGGCCAAAGCGGCCGCTGCGCACCGGGGACTTTGTCGCCATCCGCCCGCACCGCGTCATGACGCACGACAATACCTCGGCGGTGATGAAAAAGTTTCAAACTATCGGCGCGAAGAAGATCCAAAATCCCAAGCAGCTGGTCTTTGCTCTCGATCATGACATCCAGAACCGGGAAGATTCGAATCTGCACAAGTACGAGGCCATCGAGGGCTTCGCTAAATATCATGGCGTGGATTTCTATCCTGCGGGTTCGGGCATTGGGCATCAGATCATGGTGGAGCGCGGATACGTTGTGCCCGGGTCGTTTGTTGTAGCTTCCGACTCTCACTCGAACATGTATGGCGCGCTGGGCGCAATCGGCACGCCGATCGTGCGCACCGACGCGGCCGCGGCCTGGGCAACAGGAGATTTCTGGTGGCAGATTCCGCGCTCCATCCAGGTGGTGCTCGAAGGCACGCTGCCCGCGGGCGCGACCGGCAAAGATGTCATCATTACGCTGTGCGGAATTTATAACCACGACGAAGTCTTGAACTCCGCCGTCGAATTCAGCGGACCGGGCGTGGCCAGCCTTTCCATGGACGCCCGCTTTTCCATCTCCAACATGTCCACTGAGTGGGGGCCGCTGGTCGGATGGTTTCCGGTGGATGAGGTCACTATCAGGTATCTGAAAGCCGTGAAGGAGCGCCTGGCGACGATTGGCATCGAGCGCTTCACCGACCGCGACATCGCCAACTGGTCGGAGAATCCGCCGCAGCCCGATCGCGATGCGGTCTATGCCGCCCGAATCGTGCTCGACCTGTCGCAAGTGAGCCCGCACGTTTCCGGACCGGACACGGTACAGATCATGGCATCGCTGGCCGAGATCGAGAAACAGAGGATTCCAATCCAGAAGGCCTATCTTCTTTCCTGCGTGAATTCGCGGATCGAGGACCTGGCCGCCGCGGCCACCGTGCTGCAGGGCAAGAAAGTTGCATCCGGAGTGAAGTTGTATCTGGGCGCGGCCAGCAAGTGGGTGCAGGAAGAAGCGGAGCGGCGCGGCATCTGGCAGACGCTGCTCGACGCGGGGGCAAACCCGCTGCCGGCGGGCTGCGGGCCGTGCATCGGCCTGGGCGTTGGACTGCTGGAGCCAGGCGAAGTTGGAATCTCCGCCACCAACCGCAATTTCAAGGGCCGCATGGGATCGCGCGACGCGAAATGCTATCTCGCCAGCCCGGAAGTCGTGGCCGCTTCCGCCGTGGCCGGTTACATTCGTGGACACTCCAGGATGGCGGACCGCAATCCCGCGCGCGACTATAAGGAATTTCCCGCCGGCGCCGCGGCCGAGAAAGTCGAGATTCTGCCCGGCTTTCCGGAGCGGGTGCGGGGACGGCTGGTGTTTTTGCCGCAAGACAACGTCAACACCGACGCGATTTACGGGAAGGACTACACTTACCGCGACGATGTCACGCCGGAAACCATGGCCAAAGTGGTGATGGAAAATTACGATCCGCAATTTGCCGCGCGCACGCGGGCCGGCGACGTGGTGGTGAGCGGCTTCAATTTTGGCACCGGGTCGAGCCGCGAGCAGGCAGTCACCTG
>DATGYF010000212.1:0-7107 GCA_035298145.1 Terriglobales bacterium
TGCGCTGGTCGGGTTCGGGCTGGGGATGGTGGGAGTGCTTGTGCTTGGCCAGGTTGACCGGAAACGCATTCTCCGCGGCCTGGCTCTGAGCAGCCTGATCGCGTGCGTTCTGCTGGTCAGCTCCTGCGCCGGGATTCCGTCCGGGGCAGAGCCTGCGGTTGAAATCGCTCCCGGCTCCTATACCATAAAAGTCATGGCGACTTCGGCAGCCAGCCAGGTTTCCACCTCGGCGAGAATCACCATCCGCTAGGCAGAGGAAGGCCGGGTCAACCGACCGGACACTCGGGACTCCGGCTTTTAATCTGAAATCTGCAATCTTCAATCTGCAATCTGCAGTCTGCAGTCTGCAAAAGGCGACATGCGGTTTCAGATTGCTGATTGCAGATTGTTGATTTCAGATTGTTGAATCAAAGTCAACGGCGTCGGACAAGAGTTTCCGACTCACACAGGTTCTGTTCTATTTCCTGGATCACTCTGCTGGCGACCTCATCCGCTGTGCCGGGAGCAATCACTGTCATGCTGCCGGAGAGTTCACTCAGCGCCAGGTAGGCAGCGCGGTTGCTTTGAACAAAATCCAGGGGATACTCCGGCTTTCGTTCACGGGCCTGGACGGGGTCGGCATCGAGCAGATATGCCACGTTCGGCTGGGGTGCGAACTTCAGCATCAGGCGAATATAGGAGCGGGTGAAGCGAGAGCGCAGGGGCAGGTTCGCGAGCTCATCGTAGAGGTAGCGGTCAAAGATGACCACACCGGTATGGGACCGAAGGGCCTTTCTCACCACGAGGTTGAGCTTGGCGGCGTCGAGTGAATAAAGGAAGAAGCGGAAAGCGTTCATGTACCAGGTCTGGACATTTTTATCGCGGCGATTTACGGGATTGCCGGGGGAACCGATGCCGGCATCGCCCTTGAGCAGGGCGCTGCGGGAATATTCGCGAAAGCGCCGCAGCACGGCGACGTCGTCCCAGAAGGCAAGCCGCTGGACCTGAAAGCCGGCGGCCTTTAGGTGGCGGTGAAGATTTTCGATCTGCGTGCTTTTGCCGGCGCCATCGATTCCAGAGAAACTCACCAGCACGGGCCGCCGGGTTCCTGATGGGTCAACCATGCAATGGGTCAATCATGAAATGGGTTAATCATGGATTGGATCCACGGAACCGGTCAAATGAGGGATGGCCGGTCCGACTGCTGCGCCCTTCTGCGAGATGAGTCTATTGGCTGCCAGGCGGCTTGCTGGGAGTGCCTTTGGTCAAGGCCACCACTAATCCCAGGGCGACGGCTGCCCCCGCGATTGCACCCACGCTAATCAAAATGGTGCGTGACCGCTTTTGTTTCGCGGGCGCCAGTGCCGCACCTGCCGGCCTCGACGCGGCGAAGCCGGTGGTGGTCGCAGTCTCAGCGGCGGCGGTGCCTACCGGTTTCTGATTTCCATCGGGCTGGGGTTGCGGAAGCGACTGGGCAGCGCCAGACTGGCCTGCGGTGCTTTGAGCGTCTTGCGGCCGTGCGGCGCTGGGACTGTCGGGCAGGGGCTCAACCGCGGGCTGCGTGGCCGGCGCCGGGTTGCTTGCGGGTCCTTCCGGACGCGACTGATCAGGGCTCGTTTCCTGGGGCCCGGGAAGGGCCATCGCGCTACCGGAAACCAGCACGGCCAGCACCAGCGAGCCGGCCAGCAGGCGCGCGGACATGGGGCGAAAGCTCTGGCGCGGGCGAGTCGCCCGCGACCACACGTGCCCGTCAATAAATTTCATAGGCTTCTCCGATCGATGTGCGGCGCTGGACCAACTTCGTATTTTTCATACTTCGCCTTTGGACAGGATCCGCAGGACCGTCCGCGGCCGCAGGGCCGCGTGAGGAACAGGCTCGATGTCAAACGCTTCCGTGATGGGGAGGGCAATCTCCACCTTCTTTTTGCGCCCGTATCCAAACCAATGCCGGCGGGAGACGGTGGGGCCAATGAGGTTCGCGTCCCGGATCGTGACCGCCACGTTGCGCGACAGATTCACCAGGCGGCTGCCTTCAACTACCGCATGGGCCACGTCCAGTCCCCTGCCCACGTGGGTATAAGGCAGCACTGAAGAGTCTTCAATGGCGGTGCCGTAATCCACCAGGCAACGGCGTTCCAGATTGCTGAAGCGGGTGACCAGCGCGGCGGCCCGCACCCTGGTACCGCGTCCGATATAAGCGGGGGCGACAATGCGCGCAGAGCGATGGACCTGGGCGCCGTCATCGATCCAGACTCCGGGCTTTACTTCTCGTCCGCGGGGCCGAATGGCACAGCGACCCTGGAAAGCGTCCGTCACCAGGCGCCGGAGATCACGAGCATCCGCCAGGCGATTTACGTAGCCGGTTGTGAGATAGTCCGATGGAGGGTTGAATTCCGAGGCCGAGTCCAGATTCGGCCGGGCTCGGCCTGAGGGAGCGGAATCCAGGACCCAGAAATCGAGGGGACCGGAGAGGTCGCACACCCGCGTCACCCCCGCGCCCGCCTCGCTGTGAAACCGGAGCAGGTCGGCGCAATCAACTTCCGCGTAGGCGCCCAGCCTGATCAGGAGAACTCGGTCAAAACCCTTGCGCGCTTGCTTCATGAGCACGTCAGGAACAAAACGGCGGCCCGCGGTAAGGGAGAAGCCAACTTCGCGCACCACCGAAACCGAATTGATGCCGGCACTGTGCAGGCGCGCGATGGTGTGTTCGACAATGGATTTTCCAAGTATTTCCAACGCTGCAACGGGACTGGCAGGCGGCTCCGCTCCGTCTCCAGAAAAGGACTCGTCGCCCTCAGGGCTCAATAATGAACGGTTTCCGACTACGAGAATCGCGCTTGCAGCCACAGTTCCCCCTCGTATCGCCTTTGGATGACGCGCGAGGCGAATATGTTGGCTGCCCTTCGCCGGGTTGGAGAGCCGTCCGGGCTGGTAACCAACCCGGCACCTTACTCGCTACATCAAAGGTTGGCGATTTTGCAGTAAATCCATGCCATCCGACAACTCCAGAACCGCCCAATACGTCGATATTCTCTCCCGTCTGCTGTTCCCCGGGCAGCAGGATGCCCCTCCGCCGAACGCCGAGAATCAGGCCAACGTCTATCCCCTGCTGCAACGGGTTTCGGACCTGAGCGCGGTGGAACTGGCTGATTTTCTGTGTCTTGCCGACGCACATCACGTGACCGTGCGGGCCCTGGAGGCGTTGGGAAGGTCTGCCGCCACGGTTCCGGGCCATGACCGCATCCGCACATGGTGTGAAAGCACGCTGGCGCACGAAAGCGCCCGCATCGGTCATGCCGTGGAGAATCTGGTTCCCATCTGCGCCGCCCTGGAGGCGGCAGGAGCCCAGGTGGCGGTAATCAAATCCCTCGATCACTGGCCCGATCTGGGCTCCGATCTTGATCTCTATACCGACGGCGACGAGAGCACGGTCCTGCGGGTCATGGCGCAGGAGTTCGATGCAGTACGGGAGCCACGCAGCTGGGGAGATCGCCTGGCCAACAAGTGGAATTTCAAGCTGCCCGATTTGCCCGAGCTGGTTGAAATCCACGTGCGATATCTGGGTCAGACGGGGGAACAGAGAGCGCTAGCTCATCGCGTGCTCGAGCGCAGCGTAAACCGGACCGTGGGCGGCCATCGCTTCCGCGTGCCCGCGCCCGAAGAGCGCGTCATCATCTCGACCCTGCAGCGCATGTATCGCCATCTTTATTTCAGACTGTGCGACATGACGGATTTTGCCGGCCTGCTCAACGACCACGCTATCGACTTCTCTGAGCTTCGCCGGGCAGCCGATCTGGGCGGTATCTGGCCAGGGGTGGCGACTTTCCTGCAGCTGATTGCGGAATACGTGAATTCCTACGGGAGCCAAGTTGAGCTGCCGCGCGAGGTGGCGGCGGCGGTGCCTTCTCCCCGTCTGCGGGTGCATCTGGGCGGCAAATTCCTGCGCGTTTCCAAGGGACCGGCGGCGGGCCTCTATGGATCCCAATTGCTGAATGCCGGACGGCACGCCGATTTCCGCGCCCTCTCGCGACTGCCTCTGTTGCCTCCGCTGGCTATTTCCGCGTTCCTCGCCTATCGCTTGACCGGAAATGACAAAGGCGTCTGGTAAGGAAGCGGTTCCCTTTTTCGCGGGTCAGTCGAAACCCTGCAAGAGCCGCTCCAGTTCTTCTTTAGGATCGTGGATCAGGTACCTGACCAGATTGGTCCCGTAGCGCGCCAGAGTGGTTACGTTCGTCTCATACCAGCAGCACTCGCTCATGCGTGGAGAAAGGCCGCAGAAGAAGCGGAACCGGGTCAGTGACTCGGGCGAAGCCAGCAAGGCCGCCACCATCCGGTGGTTGCCATCCAAAAGGGTAAGGCTGCCGCGCTGGTCGAGTCCGATCAAAAGTATGGCGCCAGCCTGCCAGCCGTGGTCCAGGCGATCGCGCAGTTGCTGAATTTTCACCAGGAAAGCTTCATCGGCGAAGCCATCGCAATCGCCCGAAGAGATGCGCTGTGTAACTTCCGTAAGGCCGAAATTACCCCGCGCCAGGCGGCGCCACTGGGCCCGCGGAAAGACACGAATTCGCTCCAGTTCCGCCCTTTCGATCTCCACCTCGAACCACTGTGTCCCCTCAGGAAGCTCTCTCCACAAAGCGCCGTGCCGCACGAACAGAAGAGCCCGCCGAACGGCATTTTCCACCACGTCGTTGAGGTTGGGGTTGGTCACGATTCCGCCCAGGCTCTCCTGGTACTTGATGAATTCAGGTTTGTGAAAGTCAGTTTTCAGAAACTCCGCCATCACTTCGTGCTCCGAAACGCGGCGAATGGTCCTTATCTCCTCGGAGCCGAGACTGCCCTGCACCGCGTCTGAACCCGCCAGCAGGTTAAACACAAAGGGAACAGCCACCACCACCAGCAGCACGATCATCATGGCCAGTTGTACGCGGATCACCTGCTCGAGCGAGCCATGGTACCGGTAGATGCTCCCGATCAGGACGGCGCTGAAAGCCAGTTGCACCAGCGCGGTGTTGGCGATCTTGTGCGACATCTCGTAGGCAATGAACACAACACTGAGGGAATAAACGCTGGTGGTGGCGGCGTAGAGCATCAGCAGATAAGGGAGATCGCCGGCCATTCCGAAGCGGACGCCAAACAGCGTGGTCCAGATCCAGGCCGGAGCCAGCCAGAGCCCCATGGTAATTGCAAAGCCAATGCCCAGGACCAGCAACAGCGAAGTCGCAAGCACACCGTGGTCGCGCTTCGGGCTGCGGGTCCCCGCGGCAATCGGAAACATGCCGCTCACCGCCGACCAGGACAGGACGTAGATCACCCGGCCCACCAACGCCACCGCGGCGTAGAGCCCAGCCTCCGCCGGCGGGAAGAAATGTTTCACCAGCACGATGTCGAAATTGTTGATGATTACGGCCCCGACAAAGAAAGTAATGGCCTGCAATCCCTCGCGGAATGCCACCGAAATCGGTTCCGGATGATAGTCAACTTTGGTCCACGGCGTGGGAATGGCGAGCAGATAAGCCATCACGACCGCAGCCACGTTGGCGCCGATCACACCGGTTACGCCGTAACCCAACTTAATGGCCAGCAGAGAGCCACCCAGCCGGACAATTCCTTCGGAGACGACGTTGAGCGCCAAATGACGGAAGCTGCAGGAGCCCTGCAAATATCCGCGCCGGCTGCCGAGCGGAACATAGAAAGCCGCTCCAATCGCCATCAAGCTGACGGGAACGGGGCCGGGCAAGTTAAGGTATCCCGCAATCAGGTGGCGAAACACCAGCAGAAACAATCCGGCAATGATGCCGGCGACCCAGGCGCGCCAGTGAAGCCCGCGATAGGCGGTCCGCTTGGCGGGCAGAGCTTCCTGTTGGGCCACGATCTTGGCCGACACGATCTGAAAAGAAAGTGTGACCGCCGAGATCAGGATCAACAGCGTGCAGACGGCGCTGACGTGACCGAAACCGCTCGGCCCCAGCGACCTGGCCACCGCTATGTTGTAGAGGAAGTTGATTGCGGTCACCGAACCGGAGCCCGCAAGCAGCATGAAGCTTCCCGAGAGTACCTTGGCCCGAAGTGACTTGGAATCACCGTCCGGACTGGAGATCAAACCATTGTTCACTGGGGCTCCGACCACCTGACTGGGGGAGAACTGACCTGAAGCATCTTCGTTCGTTGCTTTCGCGGTGAGGAAAAACCACCGAAGAACCTATCCCGCTGGTCCCTTCAGATGCCGAAAGCCGGAGCTACGCTGCTTACCTGGAGCGGCAAATTGCGGGGCCCGGCACACAACCTGAATACCGGCAATACCTTCTAAAGATGAGTAACCCATTTGATGGCAAAGCACCCTCTCAGACTCTGGTATGCGCTGCTGCTGCTCCTGCTCCAGGGCTGCACTCAATCCGGGCTGCGCCGGGACCTCATCCAGAACGTATCTTCGGCGGCAGCGGAGCGGAAGGTTCTGGCGGTTTATGAACCCTGGTTTGGGCATCCCAAACACATTTCCGTGGGCTATTCCTCGCACGACCCGGTGGTCCTGCGCAAACAAATGGACGAAGCAAAATCCATGGGAATCTCAGGCTTTGTGGTGGATTGGTACGGCGACCGCGAGCCCTTCCTGGACCGCAGTTACGCCCTGATGCAGTCCATTGCTCCGGAGAAGCAGTTTAAAGTCGCCATGATGTACGACGAGACCCAGGCCAGAAACGGTCAGGCTACGGATGACACCCTGGCTGCCTTTGACAAGTTCCATCGGACTTATCTGGCCCCCAACGCGCCCGGCCGCGACGCCTATCTCACCTACAACGGGCGGCCCATGATCTTCATCTTCCCCAAAAGCGCGCAAACCGACTGGAACCGCGTGCGGGCTGAGACCGACCAGTGGGACCCTGCGCCGCTACTCATCTACGTGTTCCGTTCCACTCCGTATGCCAATGCGTTCGACGGTTTCTACGCCTGGGTGAATCCGGGAAGGAAAGGGTTCGCGCCCGATGGCAGCAACTGGGGAGGAGATTATCTGCACCGGTTCTATCAGACGATGCAGTCGAAGTATCCGGACAAGATCGCGATAGGAGCGGCCTGGGCAGGATTCGATGACAGCAAGGCGTCCTGGAGCCTGAATCGCCACATCGCCCAGCG
>DATGYF010000213.1:0-2725 GCA_035298145.1 Terriglobales bacterium
ATAGCCATCCCACAGCGAGACGCCGGCGTAGGCGCCGTCTTTACGCAGGGCGTAAAACGTCATGTCCATGAAGCGGAGGCGGTCCATATCGCCGTTGTAGTTGCGCACGATGCGCTTCAGGGCATCCATGCTCGCATCGAAGGGTGACATGCCGTGGCGCATGTTCTCCACAATCGTATGCGCCCCCGCGACCTTGATGTTTTCTTCCCCGCTACCCGTGGCGCCCGCTGAACCTACGTCCTGGTCGGTATAACAGCCGGCCCCGATGATAGGAGAATCGCCAACGCGTCCCGGCAGCTTCCAGGCCAGGCCGCTGGTGGTCGTGCTGCCGGAAATCTCTCCCTTTTCGTTCAGAGCGGAGCAATGAATGGTTCCGGTGGGCGGAAACAGGACCTTGCGGATGGCCACCATGCGCTGCTCCGGCTCAATTCCGATGTCTGCCGCCACCTGCTTCATACGCTCGATGCGGCGGTCAAAATCATCGGCGTGGGGCGCTCCCGGCAGGCGCTTGTGCCAGTCGGGACTGGATAACCCCGGCCCCCACCAGTCGGAATGGGTTTCCTTCCACAGCAACCATATCTTGCGGGAGTGTTCGGTAAGCAGGTTCTCGCGGGGAAAACCCTGGGCCACGGCAAAACGTTCGGCGCCTTCTCCCACCAGCATCACGTGCCCGGTGTGCTCCATCACCGCCCGGGCCACCTGCGAGACATTCTTGATATTGCGCACGCCCCCGACCGACCCGGCCCGCCGCGTGGGACCGTGCATGCAGCATGAGTCCAGTTCGACCACGCCTTCTTCGTTAGGCAACCCGCCCAGTCCGACGCTGTCATCGTTGGGATCGTTCTCCGGACCTTTAACGACTCTCAGGGCGGCCTCAAGGGTGTCGCCCCCGCCCTTCAGAAATTCGAAAGCCTCATCGAGATAGTCGAATCCGTTGGCCGCACTGATGATAATCGGACGTTTGCCTGCCCCAGCGGCGGCCTCAGCCTTGTCCGGGCCAGGTTTCTTCCGCTCTTCTCCTTCCAACCCCAGGGACACAGCTCCCACCACGGCGGTGGAGAGAAAATCCCGGCGCGAAAAGGCCATTGCGGTCCTCCATTGTGTGACGGAAGTTGCAGGAAACCGGAAAGGATAACACGTCCGCGCGGAGCGGAACCCGGCCACGGATTACACGGATTTTCCCCGATCAAATCGACCAAAGGAATTGACTAAAATCCGGGAGTTCCGTGAAAATCCGCGGCCCATAGAATTTCTTACGAAGCCACAGCCATGCCGTTCTTTTTCTGGCCGGCGCGGAAACGTAACAGCGCGGCGATGCCGCCCACATTTTCGAACTCGGGCTCATCCTTTACGTACATCAGCTCAACGTCGCGACGGATGGCCGCCGGGACGAGGGCTTCGCAAACATCCTCCAACTTTTGCGTGCCCCGCCCGCACACCGGACAATAGCGCACCATGTGCGCGTCAAGATGGCCGCAGCTCGGGCATTCGACCGCGTGCGCGGTGTAATTTTCGGCCAACAGCAAGGTCTGCACTTCGCCCATTTCGAGCGATCGCAGCACCCGGCGCAGGCCGGTCACGCCGCGCCCATTGCTCCTGGCCTGGCCCAGGGCGTCACGCACCAGCTCATGACGGTGTTGAGTGAGCGATTCTTTCAACATGCGTTCGCCCTGCTCGCGCACCTGCTCTTCGCTGACCTTGCCCACGTCGGCGGCGAACCTCCCCAGCAACCGTTGCCTGACGTAGGGGTGAAGGTGGGTTTCGAAGTCATGCCAATGGATGTCCGGACATCCGATGATGACCTGGTCAAAAGCGCCCTTTTCCAGTCCCTGTTTCAGGACTTCCGCCACGTTCTTGAAATGGTGCAGGACCTCGTCATTCACACTGCGTTCGGCGTGGCCGGCATCGTAACCCAAAAAGCCGTCGCCGCGGCGCCGGGACAGAGTGTGGAACAGGGACTCGTGCTCTGTGATTTCATCGAGGTGCAGATCAAATAATCGCGCCCGGTGACGATCCAGAATGGCCACTCGCAAACGCGGTTGCCGGCCCAGCACCACGGCCAGTTCGTTGAGGTGGAAGCGGCGGTTGACGAACAGTTGAGTCTTCGCGAGTTGCGGCGGCAGCTCGAACTCGCGCCAGATGTTCTGGCCGCCACAGGCAAACACCGCTCTGGCTCGCGCGCTGTTGCCTTGCCAGTCGGCGGTCAGGTCCAGGATGCGTTGCAGATCAGCCCGGGCGCAGGCGTTGCGGCCGCTCTTCTCCGCCTCACGCAGAGCCTGGCGGACCAGGTCCTTGGCCAGGATGGCCTGCTCGCGGTGCGATTTGTTGCTGGGCCGGGCGGGTTGAAAGTAGAAACTGATCGCGCAATCCGTTCCACTGCCCTGGAATTCCGCCAGCTCACGCACATCTTCGCGGGTGATCATTTCACTCTCTCCTGAGTGCGACAGCAAAAATGCCTGCCGCGCGGAAATCAGTCGGTGCCCGTGCTCTGGAGCGTTCTTCTCTTGAATCGACTGGCGATCGGTGGCGAGCGCCGTAAGTGTTCCCGCGCGGCGATGATCGACGCGTGGATCGACTCCGGCTTGCGATCGGTGATGGCAGAGATCTCGGCCACCGAAAATCCCTCCACCGTGTGCAGGATGAAGGCCTCGCGGTCTCGCGGCCGGGCGGCGGCCAGGGCAAACTCCACCAGCCGGTTCATTTCGTCGGAGGAAGCGATGTCCTC
>DATGYF010000214.1:0-3802 GCA_035298145.1 Terriglobales bacterium
TCTCGAGGCAGGGCTTTTGCGTGTTATCCCAGTAGGTGACGCGAATGGGAAGAGCCAGCTGAATGCGCTTTTTGTGGCGCTCTGGCGATGCTTTGGAAATATCTTCTTTCAAAATAGGTCCGATGCTCTGACGCTTCTAAACCGAAGCTAGCAACGGACGGAGGGATCGTCAATTTACCCCGGTAATGGCTCCAGGTGGTTACCTTTGGGGCCGATGAATCGACGGCAGTTGCAGGAAGGGCAAGTGTAGGGCGGGCGCCATCGCACCCTCTTCTGACGTTGATCTCAGCGGTCTAATCCAGTCAGCTGGCAGCGAAACCAGCAGGAGCTAGAGGGTCAAAAGGGGCGGGCGAGGGCCCGCCCCACACGAAACGATTTCCACATTGCACCACAAGCGCCGGCTGGTGGAAGATGCTCTTACGTTACCCCGTGCCGAAAGAACTCACGCCCACGAAACCACTCTCTGCCTCCGCCGCCAAGCTGCGTCTGCTGAAGAAGCTGCATTGCACCCTGAGATTTGAGAAGAAGGCATCACAACTGGGTGCGCGCCTTATTGCGGGAGTCGATGAAGTCGGACGCGGTTCGCTGTTTGGTCCCGTGGTCGCTGCGGCCGTCATTCTCGATCCGCAGTATCGGGTGCGAGGCTTGCGCGATTCCAAGCTGCTGCCGGCGGACCGGCGCGAGGTCCTGGCGGAACGGATCCGCGAGCACGCTGTGGCCTGGGCCATAGCTGCCGTCGATGCCGCACGCATCGATCAGATCAACATTTACCAGGCTTCGCGTCTGGCCATGCGTGAGGCGGTCTTCGGCCTCAAACCGGAGGCCGACCACCTGCTGGTGGACGCGTTGCGCCTGGACTGCGAACTGCCACAACAACCGATCATTCATGGCGACGCCCTTTCCGCTTCAATCGCGGCCGCATCCATCCTGGCGAAAGTGGCGCGCGACCGCATGATTGTCGAATGGGACCCCGTCTTCCCGGTGTACGGATTGGCCTCGAACAAAGGCTACAGCACACCTCGACATCTGGCGGCCCTGCGCGAACACGGTCCTTCTCCCTTACATCGCCAGTCGTTCGCTCCGGTATGGAATGCGCCCGTCCCGCAGGATGTTCTGGCCTTCATGCTTGAGGAAGACGGAGAAGCTGAGTGCCTGCTCTCAAGCCCGGGCGCATAATTCGTGTGACGTTCGTGTGACGGAGGACGGGCGTCCCGCCCGTCACGGACGGTCCACTGCCCCGATGGGCGGGACGCCGTGAGTATCTTGCGGAATGTACAATCCCCTGCATGCGTCGCATGATGGTGGTAACCGCTCATCCGGATGACGAAGCCAGCAGCTTTGGCGGGTCGTTACTTCTTTATAGCGAGCGCGGCGTTGAAACCTGCGTCATCTGCCTGACGCCGGGGCAGGCGGCCACTCATCGCGGCGGCGCGCGTAACGATCGGGAATTGGGGTCACTGCGGCGCGAGGAATTTGCTGCCGCCTGCAAAATACTGAAGGTCGCGCGCGGAACCGTGCTCGATTACCCCGACGGCCAACTCCACCGCCTGGACCTGCAACGGGTGGTTTCCGACCTCACCCTGCACATTCGGGATTTTCGACCGCAGATTCTGCTGACATTTGATCCGGCCGGTGGCGCGACCGGCCACACCGATCACAGCATGGCGTCGGTCTTCGCCACTCTGGCCTTCCACTGGGCGGGACGCAGCAATCGCTTTCCTGACCAGCTGAGCGACTCGCTCGTAGCTCACCGGGTACAGAAGCTGTACTATGCCTCGAGCAATTCCGTCCTTCCCGGCCGCCAGCCCGTCACCATGGCTCCAGGCACAGCCCATATCGAGATCGGGAAATATCTGGAAACCAAGATTGAGGCATTCCGCGCCCACGCCAGCCAGCAACCTCTGTGGGCGCTGTTCGAAGAGTACGAACGAAAAGGAGAGAGCCAGGAGCGATTTCACCTGGCGGCCGCGGTGAGGCGTGGCCCCATAGTTCCGGAAGATGATTTGTTCACGGGCGTAAATGAAGAAGCTTCTTAAGTGTGGAGCGGGCACCCTCGCCCCCCGCTCTTGAACTTGATTTTGCCTTGGAAGTGTTCCGCTGCCGGATTGCTGAGAATGTCCCTGCAACCGCGGGGACAGAGACTGGAATCAGAATCAAGAGTCAAAAGCGGCGGGCGAGGACGCCCGCCCCACATTTTTTACTCTTACCTGGGCTTTATGATTTCGCTCAGCACGTCCGGCTTGCCTTCGTCGCGCACCAGGTGGGGAAATTTCTCGCCACCGTGATAGTCGAGCTTGTAGGTTTCGTAGTACTCCGTGTTCTCAACCAGCAGTTCGAGTGCGGTGTTGCTGTTCTTGCCTACTTGCAGCGCGTCGCCCAGCACATCTTTTGAGAACTTCCTCCCATTCACGGCAACCACTTTCATGCCCGGCCCGATTCCCGCCTGGGCTGCCGGCATGCCTTCGACGGTATCGGTAACCGTTCCATCGCTTTTCAGCCACAATCCGATCGAGTATGCGGCGTTGACAGCGCCTCTATCGCCCTCCTCGGCCTGCACCAGCGGCGAACGGGTGTCATCATAGACCAGTTTCCAGCCGCTGCCTTCGATGCCTCCCAGGGGAGCTCCCGGGCCGTGGTTGGTCAGGCGCTCGATCCAGAAGCCGCGCCAGTCGTAGGGCGCCACCTGGTTCAGCGTGTTCACGATATCGTCGAAGGTGTAGGTTTTCACCTGTGGAGGCCCGCTCGGAGGTCCGTGGAAGATCCGGCAAAAGTCGTCCAGGGATTTCCGGCCGTGGGTCTGCTGGCGAATGATGGTGTCCGCCCACAGCCAGTTCAGCTCATCTTCATCGTAGTAGTCGAGCGCTCGGCGCCAGGATTCCCACTGGCGCGGCGCGCCTTGCATCGCGGGAACGCCGTCGGCCGTGTCCTGCAGGTTGCGCCAGGCGCGGCCGGGAGTGTGGTCGAGTTCGGCGGCGGTGTTGGCCAGTGCGTCGCGGAATTCTTCCGGCGTCCGTTCTCCCATGCGGCCGGTGAGAATCTCCCCGAGATATTGAGTGAGGCCCTCGTACACCCACAGCAAGTCCGTCTGCATGGGCTTTTCATAGTCAGAAGTCGCGAGGTCGGCGGGACGCCGGTATTTTCCGTTCCAGGAGTGCACGAATTCGTGGGACAGCAATCCCGCGCCCAGCAACCGTTTGGTCGGATCGACCAGGGCCCGCTCGCCCAACCGGCTGTCGTTCGACTCATGATGTTCCAGGCCGAAGTGGGCCACGTGGTCGCTCAGGCTGTACAGGAAGTGGTAGTCGCGATAGTGCTGCGCTCCAAACAGTGCATCGGTCTGTTTGACCAGGTTCCTGTAGTGTTCCCAGACTTCGGCGGGAGCCTCGAGCGCGGCCGCGCTGTCGGCCGCGATGTCCATTTCCACCGGTGGCGTCTGTCCGGGATTGAGAGGAACAACTTTCAGATATTCACCGGTGATCACGGGGCCATCGACCAGCATGGTAAGCGAAACCGGGGCAAACTTGATCTCTCCTCCCGACTGCGCGGTCACAGCCAGCGAGGTCCCAAATTTCCAATCGGCCGGCAGGCGCAGGCTGGCCGTGTAAGTCAGGTCATCCGACGGCCATCCTTCGGGATAAAGGAGCACATCGTTCCAATTGATGACCGCCATTTTGTCCGTGGCCGTGGCCCCGCCGGTGTAGATGCCTTCTGACCCGGCGGGAGAAATGAAATCCAGCGAGGCTTCGATGCTGGATGCGCCGGCTGGCACTTCTACGTGAAAGGTCCAACCATCCAGCAGATC
>DATGYF010000215.1:0-2489 GCA_035298145.1 Terriglobales bacterium
CCTGCGGGCTGACTGACTTTTTGTCGTAGAGATTCTGGTAACGCTGGAGTGTGGATTGAGCCAGAGCCAGGTCGGAATCCGACGCGGCCAATTCCTGTCCGGCTGCATTCTCGGCCGCCGCGGCTTGGTCGAGAGCGGCCCGCGGTTGCGCGTCGTCAACCACTGCCAGCACCTGTCCGCGCCGCACACGATCTCCCTCATGCACTCGAATCTCCACGATGCTTCCCGCCATCTGGCTGGCCAGTTGGCTGGTCTGCGCCGCCCGCACCGTTCCCACTGCTTCCAGCAAATCTGGAACATCAGCCCGCTGTACCGGAAGCACAGAGACGTTATGAACAACTTCTGGCGCCGCTGCCGCCGGCTGCGGTTCACTGGAGCAACCGCCCAGTCCGCCGGCGAGAACCGCGGCCAGCGGAACGAGACGTAAAAGAATTGAATGGTTAAGAGTCATGGCGTCACCACCGGCGATTGAGCGTTCAGCGTTCCGCTGGCCAACTCCAGATTTGCAAAGCTGGTATGGAACCGGTAAACCGCCTCCCAGTAGTCGGTCTGGCTGCGGCGCGCCGCTTCTTCCGCGCCCAGCAGATCGGTAAGGGTGGTCAACCCGCCGTCATAGCGGTCCTGGTTGATGCGCAAGCTTTCCTGCGCCTGGGCGATGGCAGCCCGCGCCACTTCCAGCTGCTGCCGGCTGGCATCCACGTCGTAGTAGGCACGACGAACCTCCAGGCGAACCGCGTCCGTTGCCGCTTGCTTCATCGCCCCCACGCGGTCGGCAAGAGCGCGCTGGCGCGACAGCTCCGCACGCTTGGCCCCACCCTGAAAGATGTCGAACTGCACTTCAACCCCGCCCAACCAGTTGTTGCCGCCGCCGCCCGCCACGAACGTTGGATTGTCCATCTCCCATCCGGCGAAGGCGTTCACTCTCGGGCCAAAGGACGACTTCGCCACGGCGACACTCTGCTGCTGGGCAGCCTCCTGGGATTGAATGCGCTTCAAGTCCGGCCGGTTGACGAGCGCCTCTTTTTCCATTTCCTGAAGGACAGGGACAGGCAGCGCCCGTTCCGCCAATGCTTCAGCCAGCTGGAATAATGAATCCAGCGGCACGCCCATGGCGTTACTTAACTGGGCCCGCGCCAGGTCCAGATTGTTTCGGGCCCGGATCAATTCCTGCTGCCGCGATGCCATGCGCACTTTGGCTGTCAGCAAATCTGACTCGACTACCAGCCCGCTGTCGAACCTCACCTGGCTCCGATCGGTGATGGACTGCGCGGTTTTGGCTGCCTGTTCCGCAACTTCAAGTTGCTTGCTCGCCAGCAATGCCCCGCAATACGCATCGACTACCCGGAAGATGATCTCCTGATCGGCGCGCTCCAGTTGATGTGCGGCAGCCTCGTTCATCTGCCTTGCCCGGTTTACGCCATGCCAGCTGGCAAACGAATCAAACAGATTCCAGGTTCCCGCAAAACGCGTGCTGAAGTTGCCGAACGGCAACGGCGTATTGAGCCGGTTCAGCGCGAAATCAGCGGTAGAGAAACGCTGCTGCCGCAGCCTGCTGCCAAAAACATAGACCGGATCATTGCCACGGGTCGCAGTCTCGGAAAAATTCAGATGAGGCATCAGGACCGATCGTGCTTCGCGAACGTCAGCCGACGCTACCCTTGTGTCGGCCAAAGCCACCTTGCGCAGCGGGTTCTTTTCCAGCGCGATGGTGACCGCCCGCTGAAGGCTAAGGGACGCAGGCTCTGCCGCCGTTTGCGCCCTGGCCGCCGTCAACAGCGACATGAAGGCCAGGAGGCCCAACGCGAACTGGGCGCGACGTTTCAATTCTCCACTCCGACCGCCAGGGCTGGCTTCATCCACGCAGTCTTGTCTTCGACGATCTCGTACGTGGTATGAAAGCTCGCTGTCTTTTGCACCATCGCTCCCACCGAGCAGTACTTTTCTTCGGAGAGGCGAATGGCTTCTTCAATGAATGCCGGATCGATTTCGTAGCCGGTGATCACGTGATGAATCCGCACCGCCGTAAACACCTGCGGCGGGCGCTCAGCCTGGTCCGCCTCGACTCGCACCTCATAACCAGTGACTTTCTGGTGATGCTTCTGGCGCAAAATGGTAATGACATCGAATGCAGTACAGCCGGCCAATCCGGCCGCTACCAGTTCGATGGGCTTGGGCCCGGTGCCTCCAGCCGCATCGTCCAACAGCATGTGATGGCCGCTACCGGTCTGGGCCACGAACTGCCGCTGCTGTGTAAGTGGATGATTTAGTTCAACTTTGGCGCTGATCATGATCGCCTCCTGACTCTAATAAATGCACTTTCTCGCAATTTGTTACGCGTACTCCCGAGAAACCTCATCCTCGAGCACATCCCCCCTTAATGATTAGAGCGCGGCTCCAGTTTGCTGACTGTGCGATAGCGCACACCCTCGTGTGATTTGCCAACCGACATTGTTGAGAGCCGTTCTCCGACTGCGTCGCGGGCGTACAAC
>DATGYF010000216.1:0-4052 GCA_035298145.1 Terriglobales bacterium
CATCGCCGAGCTGGAATCGCTTCGCAGGGAAATGCTGAAAAACAAGAAGTCGTCGTGGGCCAATGTGGTGGAAGACGCGCAAAAAGAAGCCGGGGCCTGGGTGGCGCATGCCGAAGGCAAGGACGAAGAGGCGATCAAGACCCTGCGCGCCATCGCCGAGGAAGAGGAATCCACGGGCGACGAACCTGAGGACATTCCGGCGCGGGAGATGCTGGCTGATCTTCTGCTGGAGGCCAAACATCCGGACCAGGCGCTGGCGGAATATGAGACTGATTTAAAGTTCAATCCCAATCGCTTTAACGGGCTCTACGGCGCCGCCAGCGCGGCTGAGATGGCAGGGAAGAATGAAAAGGCCGCCGTCTATTACGCACAACTGGTGAAAACCTGCACCGGATCGACCTCGGATCGGCCGGAACTTGGGCGGGCAAGAGCCCTGCTGGCGAAAAACTAGGCAGGTGCGGAATTGTGGGTCGGACACTCTTGTCCGACGCCTTTGAGTCTGGTTCTGCCTGGTTTCAGGTTCGTTGCCGTGGGCATAGAGAACCGCAGTCGAGATCAAAAACCAACGTCAGGACCAAAGCCTGAGCTCAAACCCAAAGTCAAAAGCGTCGGACAAGAGTGTCCGACCCACACAAACACAGACCCACACGCAAAAAGACTGGCTAGTGCCATAGCAGCATTTTGGCCACTACCGCCAGCAGCATTGCTGCCGCTCCCAGGGTGGCGTTGTACTCGCGGTGCTTCCAGTACAGGTCCCAGCTGAACGCTCCAGCACGGTTGCCGGATGCGCTCACTCGTGGGAACAGGCGAGGCACCCGGCGGGCATAATCCTCGAACTGCGGGAAGCGCTTGCGCAGAAATTCTTCTTCGGCACGGATCACGGGGAGATAGATAGCAAAGAACAAGAGAATGATTCCGCCGACGATCCACCAGCTGCGCGCGGCCAACGCAAATCCGATCGATAGAATCAACGACCCGAGGTAGAGGGGATTGCGGGTGTAGGCGTAAGGACCTGCAGTGGCAAGCTGTTCGTTCTTCTGCAGCTGACCGGAAGCTACTGCCCGAATTAGTAGCCCCGGAACTACCAGAGCGGCGCCGAGCAGTATCGATGGCGCCGTGGGCCGGGCCAGCCAGAAGTAGAGGATGGCAAAAGCAAAGCCGAGCGGAACACGGACGCGGCGGGCAATCTTAGACCAGCTAACCATTACGCTCCCCCAGCAACTGCCGCGCTGCGGCAACCACTTGTCCGGAGCTGATTTCGAGCAGGCCGGAATCCGACTGGAATACATGCCGGTAGCTGGTGCTGCTGGAAGGACTGCGCAGCACGATGGTGCGAGTGCCGAAAGGGCCGTTGCGCGCGGGATCGGTCGGCCCGAAGATTGCGACGACCGGAACGCGCAGGGCCGCTGCCAGGTGCATGGGCCCAGTATCGCCGCCGATGAATAAACGGGCACGACGCGTGAGTGCGATCAACTGAGTAAGGGAACCGCTGAAGGTTTCGGCCGCGCCGCCGCTGGTGGCTTCCACTGCGTGCGCGAGGTCTTCTTCTCCGGGACCGATGTTGATGAGCGACTTCAAACCGCCTTGCAACAGTTGTTTTGCGACTTGCCCGTAGCGTTCGGCGGGCCATTGCTTCGCTCCCCAACCAGCGCCCGGGTTTAGCAGTACGAACTCCTGCATGCCTTTCGCTCTGAGCCGCTGGTCGCATTCCTGGTCAGCCGCAGGGTCGCGTGGAATCTGGACCGGCGGTATCTTCAGGGGCCTGCGGGCAACTGCCTCGGCGAGTGAGAGATTCTGTTGCACAATGTGCTCGCCGCCAGCGATTATCTGACGCGTGTAGAACATAGTGGCCAGGTTTTCGCGAGGTTGGGCCGCTCCGTAGATGACGCGCGCTCCCGACCATCGGGCCAACAACGACGAGCGCACCGCGCCCTGCAGGTCTATGGCAATTTCATAGTGCGCAGCCCGCAGATCGCTCAAGCTGGCGGCGACGCGTTCCCAGGTTGCCGCGGAAAAAGGCGCGCGCCGCCACTGCCGGGTGTTCACGGTGTGGACCCGGTCCACCAGCGGACGTTGCGCCGACCGCGGGCCTGAGCGCGGCGTGGGCAAGGTGCACAGTAATTCCGCCCAGCGTTCTTCGACGAGCCAGCCCAGCAGCATTTCAGGAAATGCCTCGCGCAGCGCGGCCGCGGCGTAAAGACCGTGAATGACGTCGCCCATGGCGCCCAGGCGCACGATCAGCATGCGGGCGATTCCGGTCGGTACAATCGTAAACTCCGCCACATCCTGAGAGGAAGTTTCCGCTGGCGAGGGCGTGCTCACGAACGCGTCCGCCCCAGGCGGGAGCGAATCATTTCGGTGGTGGAATGGTCTTTCGGGTCGCCCACAATTTCCACACGTCCGCCGCCGGCGATCACTTCATCGCGCTCGGGAACAGTCTCCGCGGTGTAGTCCGTGCCCTTGGCGTGCACATCGGGACGAAGTTCGCGAATAATGGCGCGCACGTCGGGTTCGGGAAAAATCAGCACAGCATCCACATCAGCCAGCGCAGCCAGAATTTCGGCGCGTTCCTCGGCCGGCATCAGGGGGCGGCCTTCGCCTTTCAGGGCGCGCACGGAATCGTCCGAATTTACGGCTACGATCAATCGTCCGCCCAGGGCCTTGGCCGCGTGCAGGTAGCGTACGTGGCCGACGTGCAGCAGATCGAAGGCGCCATTGGCCAGGGTGATGGAGTCACCCGCCCGGCGCCATCTTGCCACCTGCTGTTGCAATTCCTCGCGATTGAAAATCTTATGTGCGATCGTCGTTGTCCTGAAAGTCGCTCCGCACCATGCGGGACGCTGAATCATGCGCAGACCACGTGGGGACAGTCGCCCTCGGCTGTCCGGCGGAGCGAAGCTCCGCTATTCTGGCCTTCGCAAACAGGGGCGAGCCTGGCTCGCCTGGACAGCTGAGGTCGGCTGTCCCCACACGGTCGCAGCCAGAAATCAGTGAGCTCGCAGCGCCGGCGGCGCCTGGTCGAGTGCCTGCAACAATTCCTGCTGCGATGCGGTGGCCGTCCCGCGCTTCATGACTACGATGCCGCCCGCGTAATTTGCCAGGTGGGCCGCGTCTTCGGCGCTGGCCCCGGCGGCGAGCGCGGCGGTGAAGGTGGCGATCACAGTGTCGCCCGCGCCGGTGACGTCAGCTGCCTGGTCGGACCCGAAGATCGGGATGTCGGCAGGCTTCTGGCGGCGGGTGAATGCGACCATGCCATCGCGTCCGCGCGTGATCACCAGCGACTGCAGCTTCATTTGGGACATGACCTGTGCGGCGGCGGCGCACAAAGTGCGCCAATCATGGCCGATGCGCACTCCCAGCGCCTCTTCCACCTCGGGCTCATTTGGCGTGGCCGCAGTCACGCCCGAATATTGCAGCATGCGGTAGCGGGAATCGAGAACCACCGGCACTCCCTGAAGCCTCCCTTTATAGCGGACCGCATTCAGGATCGCAGGCGTGGCGGCTCCGTAACCGTAATCTGAAATGAGCAGGACATCGGAGGCGCGAACGTACTCGCGCGCGGCCAGCACCAGTTCGCGTTTCAGATGACGATTGGGTTCTGTCTCAGGTTCGCGGTCCAGGCGCACCACCTGCTGCCGTGCGGTGTGGGCCATGCCCGCGAGGATGCGGGTCTTGGTGACGGTGGCATAACTTTTGTCCTTCAGGACCCCGCTCACCGGGACATGTTTGTGGCGGAAAGCCTTGAGCAGCAGGCGGCCGGCCTCGTCGTCACCGACCACGCCGACCGGCAGTACATTGACGCCCAGGTCGGCGAGATTGCTGACCGCATTGGCTCCGCCACCGGGCATGATGCTGCGTTCGCGATGTTTGAGAATCAACACCGGAGCTTCGCGTGAAACCCGGGAGATCTCGCCGAAAATAAATTCGTCGGCCACCAGGTCGCCGAGCACGGTGACTGTCACCTTGGTGAAGGATTCGACGATCCTTCTTAATCGCTCCGTGACTTTGAGGTGCTTGCTCATGCGCTCAGGTGCTTTCAACTTTGGGCGCCG
>DATGYF010000217.1:0-3057 GCA_035298145.1 Terriglobales bacterium
TCCATCCAGCCATCGTTGTCGTAATCCAGCATCGCGACTCCGAGTGATTTGCCGGTGGGATCGAAGAGTCCGGCGCGCCGGGTTACGTTCTCGAATGTCCCGTTGCCTTTGTTGTGAAAGAGGGTTGCGCTCTGTCCTTTATATCTTTGGGGCGTGCAGTACGATTTGTTCTTGTTGTCGAGCGTGCAGTATTGGTCGGTCTCGATCGACCACTCGATGTAATGAGCTACGAACAGGTCGAGCTTGCCGTCGTTGTCATAGTCAAACCACAAGGCGCTGCTGGAGAATCCCGGATCGGCCACGCCCGCTTTCGCGGTTACGTCGGCAAACTTGCCGTTGCCCAGGTTGCGGAAAAGATGGTTCGATCCGACCGCAGTGATGTAGATGTCCACTCTGCCGTCGTTGTCATAGTCGCCCACGGCACAGCCCTGGCCGTAGATTTCCAGCGCGAGTCCGGCCTTTTTGGTTACATCCGTGAACGTTCCGTTCTGGTTGTTGTGATAAAGCGCGGGATAGGATTTTCCGGTTTGATGGCCTGGCCAATCCATGGAGTTGATCAGCAGAATGTCCTGCCAGCCGTCATTGTCGTAGTCGAGGAAACAGGCCCCGCTGCCCATGGTTTCCGGCAGATACTTTTTTCCGAAGGCGCCGGTGTTGTGCTTGAAATGGATGCCGGCCTGGGCGGTAACGTCGGTGAACTCGATCGGCCCTGAAGGCCGCGCGGGAGCCGCACTAGGTGCGTGTGCTGGTTGCGGTGGCGGAACCGGAGTTGGTTCCGCTGGTGGCGAACCGGCCGCCTTCTGTGGCGAGGAGCTTCCTTGATACTCCGGAGCGCGTTGCTTGCACCCGGCCAATGCCAGGAGGGCGATAAGAGCTACATAACAAATGACCCGGATTCTCGGCATTAGAAGTTCAGTTTACCTTCCACAAACCGCGTGGGGACAGCCGCCCCCGGCTGTTCGGCGGAGCAACGCTCCGCTATTGTTGTTACTCCAAAAAACTTGTCGAGCTGCGCTCGACTGGACAGCCGAGGGCGGCTGTCCCCACGTGGTTACGGCAGGGTCAGTGCGCTGACGCCAGTTTCTCTGTACTCGCTCGCCGCGAATCCAGCCAGATCTCAATCAGCATAGCAGTCGGTCCTACGATGAAGAGCGCGTAGAACGGCGCATAGACGATCTGGTACATACGCATGATCATTTCAGCCAGCGCGACCAGGAATACCACTACACACTGTCCCGTCTTTCCTCGCACCGTGGTTTTGGGGTCGGTAATCATGAAGAAGATAAAAAGCTGGTACATCGGTCCGGTAATTGGGGCAATCTCGGATTGCCATGGACTCCCCATGATCCAGCTGCGCAAGAATGCGAAGGCGATGAAGGAGGCCACATACGTAAACGTGATGTGAAAGCGCCGCAGGCGCCAGATGATGACCGAGCCCAGCACCCAGATCACCAGCATGGGCAAAAGATAGTTTCCCCATTGAATGCTCAGGCTGGCCACGGTTTCAGGGACCAGGAAAAGCATCGCCGAGATACCGAAGTTGGACGGGTTCCAGATATGGCGTCCTTTAATCCGCAGCACATATTTGGACATGATGGAGATGGCCGCGCACAGGGCGTAGGGCCAGAAGGCGGGTGAGCGCAGCAGAATTCCCACACTGATCCCGCTGATGTACGCGCTGGCCGGATGCACCCACTTGTGAAAGAAAATACGGCCGAGCAGCAGTTCCGTCCCAATGCTCACCACGATCGCCAGCAGCGTTCTCTGGTAGCTTTCGAGAATACCGAACGACAGGTGACCCACCAGTAGGATGCAGGTAATAAAAATGGGGGCAATGTAACGGTTGTCGAGACTGACAAAGTGCTTCCAACCTGCAGGCGCAGCCGGTGGCGGGGTCAGGTGCGCGGTCTGGCTCATGCGGGCTCCTTGATCTTGTGCAACTGGCCGGCGGCGGGCTTGTCGATGGCCTGCAGCTTGCCTGAGGGCCAGCGGATTACGACTTTTTCTATCTGCGGATATTTTCCCAGCCCAAAATGCAACCGTCGCTGGTTCTCTGCAGCGAAGCCGCTGCCCCCTGAAACTTCCTGCACCTGCTGCTGTCCGTTCCAGTACAGGGTGACCTGGGCCCCGATCGCGCTGCGATTGCTGGTGGTCCCCTCCAGCTCAAATTCTATCCACTCATTTTCCGGCGTCACCGTGTTCTTGTAAACCAACAACGGGCCCTTCTGGTTGGCGACCACGACGTCGAGCACGCCGCGGTTCCACAAATCGGCAAACGCGACCGCGCGGCCGTCATAGGTGTCGTTGACCCCGACCGCCTGGGCCACATCGACAAATTTTCCCGCGCCATCATTCAGCCACAACCGCTTGGATTGATATCCGGACAAGCTGCGGCCTTCAAACGCCGGCCAGTTTCTGGCGTCGCCGATGATGGTGGTGTTGCCGCCGGCCACTTTGGAAAAGTCATACCAGTAGCTGCGGTTGCGGTCGAGCGAGATGTAGCCGTTGGTGAGGTAGAGGTCGAGCGTCCCATCGTTATTCAAGTCGCCAAACTGCGCGCCAAAACTCCAGCCCCCGAGTTCGACGCCGAAGTCACGCGCCAGGTTCTCGTACTTGATGGCATCGCCGCTGGTTCCTTGCTTGGGCACCCACAGATTATTTCCCTGGATGAGGATGCCATCTTCGGAAATATTGGAAACGTAAACCGAGTATCTGCCCTGGTTCAGAATGTCGCCAAACGCCGCGTTCATTCCGCTCTTGGGGGCAAATCCGACGCCGGTCTGCTCACCCACTTCATGGAAGCGTTTTCCGTCGTTGAAATAAAGCTCGGAGACGCCGTAGTCGTTAGCAACAAATAAATCGGGATGCCCACTTCCGCGCAGGTCGGCCGCGGCCGCGGCCAGCGCCCAACGTCGGCTGTTGATGCCAACTTTCTCGGCAACCTCTTCAAACTTTCCGTGGCCAAGGTTGTGAAACAGATATTTTCGTCCTCCATTCTTGGCGTATTCAAAACTCTCGGGCATGATGCGGGTAGTGGTGAGATGCCAGAGGTCAATG
>DATGYF010000218.1:0-3520 GCA_035298145.1 Terriglobales bacterium
GCATCAAAGCGGGCATCCAGCTCTGGAGTGACATGGAGTACCTGGTTGTACTCCGCCAACAACTGCTCGGTCTGCCGGCGCTGCGCTTCAGAATCAAAGGCGCGAGATGGAAGCTTGCCCGCATCCACAGTGTCTCCGGGAACCGACCAGTAGATTTCCTCGACCGAGGCATAGTCGGCAATCCAGGTCTTTACCCAGCGATTGAATCCAGCGGGAACGAACTCATCCTCCTCATTGGCATAACGCGGTGCCAGGGGCTGAAAGCTATGCAGGGTGTGTACATTGCGCCAGGCCCAGGGAGAAAGCGGCGCCAGAGAGACCACTCCAAGAATCAAACCAGCCCGCAGCAGGTGGGTTGAAACTTGGGAAACATGTGGCCGCGGGCGACTCGCCCGCGTCTTGTTTTTCTTTTTCCAGGAAACCAGCAACAGCACCCCGAGATACAACTCGATCGCAATCAGGATCAATCCGCCATCGGGACGCAACAGAATCGCGGCGGCGGTAGCCAGCCCGCATCCCACCCACGGCCGCAATCGCCCCTGGTCAAGCCCCTCCAGACCGGCGACAGCGCAATCAAAGGCCAGCACGGTAAAAAAAATTTCCAGCGTTTCGGTGAGAGCAGCGGCCGCATAGCTGGCCAGAAACGGACACAAGGCCGACATAAGAAATGCCGCCTTGGCGGCTCTCGGCGAAACCAGGCGGCGGGCCATGTCCGCGATCAGGAAACAAGTGCCGACGTCCACCACTACCTGCAGCGCCAGCACTGCCCGGTAATGTTCCATCCCGAAGATGGCGAACACGGCCGCCAGGAACGCGGGGTATCCAGGTAACCGAATATAGGTGGGAGAAATCTCGTCCGGACCGCTCAGGCCGTAGATACCATGCTGCAGCCAGTTCTTGGCGATGTCACCGTAAACGAAGGAGTCGTTGGTGATGGCCGGGAAACGGAAAAGGAAAAGCAGCCGCAGCCCAACCGCGGCTAACGTAGCCAAAAGAAAAAATCGGAAGTGTTGGCGCACGAGTTGGCGCACGCTAAGAATATACCCCCGATCGGACTGATCCGCCCCACTCACCACCTGGGGACTGCTGTGCCGCGGACAAGTAGCGCCGGCATCCTGCCGCCCGAGGGCGTCTCGCCCTCGCCAGTGCGGGCGGGACGCCCCCACGCCTGCCGCCGGGACGGCGGCGCGACAGGAACCGCGTGGGGGCAGCGATTGACCACTCGAATACCTCAGCTTAGGATGAATAGACAGCAATTTTCATGGCCCAACCTGTTTTTTACGATCCCGGCAAGGCCCGCTGGAAGCGGCTACGACTGGCCTTTGACATCATCGGCGTCAGCATTACGCTGCTGGTCATTTTTTTTGCCTACACGGCCCTGCGCAATGAACCCCTGCCCGACCTCCTGCTGCCACCCCAGAAGCGTCCTTACCGCGCGCTAAAAGAAAAAGAGAGAGAACGGGCGAAAGAACGGAGAAGGCTGGCCTACTACCGGGGCCATCGACGATCCCGTTCAGCGCCTTCGCAGGTAAAGCTGAACGCCGAAGAAGGCATCCGGGCGGCATTTTACGTACCTTACGATGCCGCCAGCTTCTCCTCCTTGCGCGAATATGCCCGGCAGATCGATCTGCTCTTTCCCGATTGGCTGCATACCATCACGCCAGATGGCCGGCTGCAAAGCATCGATGAACAAACCAACAAGTTCTTCGACGTGATGCACGACTCCAGCGTCCGCTCGGTGGATGACAAGGTCATGCCCTTTCTGAAATCGGAGGAGACCGGCATGGAAGTCTACCCCATGGTCAACAATTTCGATGGAAGCGATTGGGTGGACGTCAGCGCCTTTCTGAACAATCCCGAGGCCCGAGCGAATTTTCGCCGGCAGGTGACGGCCTTCCTGGCTACCGATCGGTATCGCGGCCTGATGATCGACTTCGAAACTCTGGCTCGGAACGCACAGCCAGGCTATCTGGCCCTGCTCAGGGAACTCTCGGGTGATCTGCATGCGAAGGGAATGCAGTTGTACGTCAGCGTGCAGGCGCGCAACCAGGAATACGACTACGTCGCGGTCGCTGCCCAGGTTGACGGCGTGGTGCTGATGAACTACGACGAGCATTACCCGTCGCCCGGCACCGCAGGCCCGGTGGCATCGCAGGACTGGTTCACCGACAACCTCAAAGCGGCGATCAAGGTTATTCCCAAACAGAAGCTAATCTCCGCCATTGGCAATTACGGTTACGACTGGGTGCGCAAGCCGAAGCGCGGCCCCTTGCCGCCGGGCGTGAAAGACACCAATGTGACTGTGCAAGATGCCTGGCTGGCGGCCCGCGACTCCGAAGCGGACGTGGACTTTGACGGCGACAGTCTGAATCCTCACATCAGCTACCTGGACGAGCATGATCTGCAACATGACATCTGGTTTCTGGATGCCGTGACCGCGCTCAACCAGATGCGCGCCGCGCAGTCTCTGGGCATCAAGACCTTCGCGCTGTGGCGCCTGGGGTCCGAAGATCGCTCCCTGTGGCGAGTCTGGGACATTCCCGGCGAGGCTGGAGCAGAAAATAAATTAAAAGACGTTCCGCCCGGCCAGGACGTGGATATGGAAGGCAATGGCGAGATACTGCGCATCGAGGCCCGGCCCGCCGATGGACAACGCAACATCACGCTGGACCCGAAGACCGGGATCATTACCGATCAGAGCTTCGATTCGTTTCCTGAGCCCTACCGGGTAGCGCGTTACGGATCAAGCCCGGACAAAGTCGCCATCACCTTCGACGACGGTCCCGACCCGGAATGGACGCCCAAAATTCTCGACGTGCTCAAGCACGAACAGGCGCCGGCCGCGTTCTTTCTGATCGGAATTCAAGCCGACAAGTTTTCCGACATCACCGACCGCATTTACCGCGAGGGACACGAGATCGGCAACCATACTTTTACTCATCCTGACATCAGCAACATTTCCAAGGGATTCATGCGGGCGGTGGAACTCAACCTTACCGAGCAGCTGTTTGCCAGCCGGCTGGGCATTCGCTCGATTCTGTTCCGTCCCCCCTATTCGATTGACGCCGAGCCTGACACCGAAGACCAGGTCCGCCCCCTCGAGACCACGCAGGACATGGGCTACATCACCATCGGCGACAAGATCGATCCCAACGACTGGCGCGATAACCCGCGCCACAGCGCCGATCAGATCGTCGCCGACGTGCTCTCCCATCTGCCGCCCTGTGCGCCAGGCGACATTCGCTGCGGCAACATCATCCTGCTGCATGATGGCGGCGGTAATCGCGAACAGACCGTGCTGGCTCTCCCCCGAATCATTGCCGGCGCGCGGGAAAAAGGATTGCAGATCGTTCCGCTTTATCAATTGTTAGGCCGGACACGGGCGGAGGTGATGCCGCCCATTCCTTCCAACCAGCGCTGGATCGCACGCCTGAACCTGTTTGGCTTCGCTCTGTTCCCTCTGGCATTCAATGCCATGACCTGGATTTTCTTTGTGGGCGACGTGCTGATGACCGGCCGC
>DATGYF010000219.1:0-5257 GCA_035298145.1 Terriglobales bacterium
TATCTGTACGTCAATCTGAAGTGGGTGCGCCGCGCCAATGTTGCCGGCCAGCTGCCTGACGTCCCTCATGAGCCGGAATACCAGGACTTCATCCAGGCCACCGGGTTCCAGTTCGAACGCGACCTCGACCAGGCCGCCTTCGCCATTCACTATCCGGTCAAGCGCAAGATCCAGCCGGCGAACCCGGAGCCCTCTCGCTTTTCGGAAGTGTTTGTGGGCAGAATCGATGGCGAACGGCTGCGGGCTTATCTGGGCAAAATATCAGGCTCGGTGGATAACTACCGCTCGGTGGACATCTACAACATTCCGCTCGAGGGCCGCACCCTGCGGGTTGCGGTGCTGGGTTTTGACACCGTGGCGGCATCGAATCATGATGATCCGCTGGTCATCCGCGGCATCGTGGACCGCTCCCGCAAGGTGGCCTCGCCGTTCGGCGGACCAGCGCTGCTGCGGCGTTTCTACAAATATGTTCCCCTGGCCAGCCTGGCTTGGGCAATTTTCAAGGTGGACCCGGTGGACGGTTCACCCAGCCGGAATGCCCTGTCGTTTCTGTTTACCAGCCCGACTACGGTGGTGGCCTCCGCCCGCTACCTGGGGAAGGTGCACTTCCGGGCCGAGGCCTTTACCGGCAGCAAGGACGAAGCCCAGAGACTGACCGAACAGCTGGGAACATTTCTGCAACTCTTCCATACGGCCGAGGGGACGGTTTCGACGGCGGGCAGCGATCCTGACGTAAAAGCATTCTTCGACGGATTGAAAGTGCAGCAGCATGACGACCGCACCGTGTTGACGGCGGCCATTCCGGCCGGGTTCATTCGCAAGGCGGTGGCCTCGCCTCCCGCAGAAGTCCAGGGGGCGCCATTGCCTCCTGCCGGCAAAACCAAATAAGTGTAACCTTCCGATTCTCCGCGCATCTGGTGGAAGTGGTGAAGACCGCGTGGGGACAGCCGCCCTCGGCTGTCCGGCGGAGCGCAGCTCCGCTGCAAGGAACTGAAAGCATAGTCTTAGGAACCAGGCGAGCAAAGCTCGCCCGGGCAGCCGAGGGCGGCTGTCCCCACGTGGTTATAGACTAGGGGCACCCGGCTGGCAGCGGGTACAATAATTACGGATGTCTAATCTCCCTCTTCCTATCGCCGCCTTCCTGGCCGGGCTGGTTTCGTTCCTGTCGCCTTGCGTGCTGCCGCTGGTTCCGGGCTACGTTTCACTGATCTCGGGAGCCGGCGTCGAGGAACTGAAAACCCAGGAATCGCGCCTGCTGGGCAGAGTGATGCTGAATTCCATCGGCTTTATTCTGGGGTTCAGCGTGGTCTTCATTTCGCTGGGCGCGATTTCGACTGGAGTGGGACAGATACTGGCGCGTTACAAATCCACGCTGGCCCAGGTGGCCGGCGTGGTCATCATCATATTCGGCTTGCACCTGACCGGGCTGTTCAAGATCAAGGCGCTGTACACGGACGCGCGCCTGCATAGCGTGAAGGGCGGAAGCACTCCCTGGGGCGCCTTCCTGATCGGCTTTGCCTTCGCTTTCGGCTGGACCCCCTGCGTGGGCCCGATCCTGGCGGTCATTCTGGGTTTTGCCGCGGCCCAGGATTCCGTAGCCAAGGGAATCCTGCTGCTGGCGGTATATTCAGCGGGACTGGCTGTGCCCTTCCTGCTCACTTCGCTGGGAATCGAACGCTTTCTAAAGTTCTACAAGCGCTTTCGCATGCACATGCATGCTCTGGAAGTGGTCAGTGGCGGGTTGTTGATCGTACTGGGCGTGCTGCTGGTATTCGGACGCTTCACCATCATCTCGAACTATCTATCGTTCCTGAATCGATTCGCGCTCTAAGAGGGAGTTTTTTGTGAAACGCGATCCAGTGGTCATTATCGTGGTCGCCCTGGTGGTGACCGTCATGATTGTGTTCGGGTTTCAGGTGGCACGGCGGAACTCCGGTCAGACCGCCAGCGCAGGTTCCAACATGAACGGCCAGGCGGCGCCGGACTTCACCCTGGAAGCGCTCGACGGTAAGACCGTGCATCTTTCTGATTTTCGCGGCAAGGGCGTGCTGCTGAATTTCTGGGCGACCTGGTGCCAGCCCTGCAAGATCGAGATGCCCTGGTTCGCCGAGTTGCAGAAGCAGTACGGACCGCAGGGACTGCAGATTGTGGGCATCGCCATGGACGACGCCAGCCCCAAGGAGATCGGTGAGTTCGCCCACGACCTGGGCGTGAATTACCCCATCCTGATAGGTAAAGAAGAGGTCGGCAACGCTTATGGTGGAGTGCAGTTTCTCCCCGCGACGTTCTACATCGGACGCGACGGCAAGGTGGTGGACAAGGTTTTTGGTCTGAAGGGCCGGGGCGAGATTGAAGAAAGCATCAAGAAAGCGCTGGCCCAGGGCCAGCCAGTACAGGCGCAAAAGTAACGTAGCCCGCGACTCTCGGGCGTTCTAATATTTTCCTGATGTCGATTCTACGAAAGTTCGGTCCTGGCCTCGCTTTGCTGGCCGCACTGGCGGTCGGGCACGATAGTCTGGCTGGCTCTTTCGCCAACCAGGATATTCCGGGAAGAAAAACTCCCTCGGTTTCGATGGCGCCTTCCCCCGTTATTACGGTCACGCGGGGGCGGCCCAACACGGTGAATCTGCGCTTTCGCGTGGGCGCGGGCTTTCACGTGAATTCAAACAAGCCCAAGTCGGAATTTCTCATCCCCACCGTGCTCAAGTTGAGCGCTCCGACGGACATCGTGATTGGACGAGTCACATATCCCGCGGGCACCGATATGAGTTTCGCGTTTGCACCAGAGGACAAACTGAGCGTCTATACCGGAGAGTTCCCGGTGGCGGTGGATGTGCGTCCGCTGGCCAGCGTGGTTCCGGCGCGCTATATGATTCGCGGCGAGCTGAAGTATCAGGCCTGCGACAAGGCGGCCTGCTATCCCCCCAAAAAGCTTCCGGTACAGTTTGAGGTCAAGGTCATCAAAGGCCCGCCGGCGCATCGCAAGAATCCAGGACAAAGCCCGCACGTGCACCTGTAAGGCCGCGCCCCGGCCCTCCCCAATCTCCGCTTGAAACCTCAGGCCAGCAGAGTACAATTGCCCCCAGCGCGACCGTACGTTGGATGAATTGAATGGCTCCTGTGCCCGGGCAAAACCCACGGAATCCGCCAGCCTCCACTGAGCTATTGGCCCCTGAATTTTTGCCGCCCGCGACCATGCCGGAGCCGGATTTCGGCAACGCATCTGGCTGCGCCAGCCTGGCGGACTACGTCAGCCAAACCGTGTTGCGGACTTTGCCCAACGATCTGACCCGCATGATTTACCTGGCTTCTCTGCGGGACTGCAACAGCGGAATGTATCTGCATCCCGAACTCTCACATCAGCGGGGAGTCAATGCGGCGGATGGGGCGCTGCGGGCCTGTCATGAGCAGGTTTTTCGCCGCCTGTTGACGACCCGATTGCCCGAGTACGTGATTCAGCTTCAGGAATATGTCCGCTACACCCGGGGTGAAACCCCCACGGTGCTGAAGACCTGGAAGTCTCTCCAGGCTTATCGGGCAACGGTTCCGGTGGACGCGCCCGCCACTTCGACGGAATTGTACTTTCTGAATGTCACGATCGCCCTGGAAGTGGTGGGCAAGGAAGAGCCGGAAGAACTGTAACCTTAGTGGGTCGCCCCGCCGTTGGATAACTGTTCAAAGGGCAGCCAGGCATTGATGACCCGGCCGATCACCGAGGCTTCCCGAGGCACCTTGAATCGTCTGACTGGCTGGCGGGAGAGCGGATAGGGCAACAGAGTCAGTTCCTTTCCTTCCATCTGGCACCAGCAGCAGCTGTGCCCGTCGGTGTGCCAGACCAGATAAACCGGACGTTCCCGAATGGTCTTCCATTCAAATACCTGGATCGCGTTCTGCATGACGTCCACTTCAACCAGAGAGCCGGGCGGAATCAATTCTCCCATGGTGTCGTCCTTCAGCCCGACCACGGCGTAACGGTATCGTCGGGGATCAAGACGCTTGCGCAGGGCCGGAGGCAGGGTGGCCAGTTCCTGCGGGTTCAATTTGAGCAGGCTGGTCTCGTGACTATTGAAGCCAGCGTCGAAGTTGAGCTGGAAACGGAAACCGGCTTCCAGCATCTGCGCTGATTCCATCCGCGGCAATCCCGGCTCCGCCGGGCCGGCGTATTGCCGCACCTCGTTCAGGTCAATTCCGAAGACGAGCAGGAGTTCCTCCAGGGAAACTTTGAGGCAGGCGGCCAGGCTGAAGAGCTTGTGAATGCTGGGGACGGACCCGGTTTCGATGTCGGCCAGGGTGGAGTGGGAAACGTAGAAGTCAGCGTTGCCCTTGATGTCCGCGATCGACCGGCTGATGCGCTCGATGTCGCTGGATTTGACAAATCGCTCTTCGCGCAACTCTCGAATCCATTTTCCCGAATCCATGTTAGTGGCCCTGTTTTCCCAGTCTCAACCGATACTTTGCGAATCCCTGAGCGCCCCACGGTCGCGGAACTGCGTGACTTACCTGATTAAGAGAAAGCTGCTCCCCCGCTCTTGCAACCGCCAAACCCTTTCAATGGAAAAAGAAGAAGTTCAACGAACCAGCAGTCGGCGGCCCCCCGCTGCCCACTGGGATCTTCAGCCCGCTATCAAAGCCTGATTGAGACGCCATTGCCGCTGCTGCCGGATCCGGCTGAGGTACGCGAGCAATTCCTCATACGGCATTTCGACCGCCGGAAGCGACAACGACCAGCCCGGGAAGAGCCACTTCAGCCATAAGCAGGGCTGAACCAGCGACAAGTTTACCCGAAGCCGAAGCGCCCCATGGATCAATTCCTCCGCCTCCCTGGCCAACTCGGGATTTCCTTCCACTTTTGCCAGTTGCCCTAGCTTCATCAACATAGCGGCATTTCTTCCCACCAGATCCAGAGTCAGTAAGGCTAAAGCCAGACGCTTTCTTTGGAACACGCGGAACTCCCGCGGCGGCAGCGCACGCTGCAGATACTTCTCTTCCGAGGGATCGAGCAGGATGCGAAATACCTCGGGATGGACGTTGTGCCTTTTCGCTTCCCAGTCTTCCAGACTCGTGATGGCAGGCAGCCCGGGACGGAGCACCGCCCAAACCAAAAACAGCGACAACCCACTGGCGAACAGAATTGCTAGTGTCGATACCATTTGTTTACGTGTTCGGTCAGCGCATTGTTCCAATTCGCCAGGTCGGTGCCGGGCAAACTTCCGACCGGCTTTCCGCCCTGAGGCCGCAGAAAATAAAAGGCCCAGAT
>DATGYF010000220.1:0-1625 GCA_035298145.1 Terriglobales bacterium
CGGCGCCATCTTCTCGATCTCGCGGTTCTTGAGCGCGGTCTTGACCATGCGCAAGGTGGACAGGCGGTGCTCGTCGCGCGCCTTCATGGCGGCGGTGATGTCTTTTTGGATCTGCTCGCTGAGGCTCATGGTGGGATTATAACTTCTGGATGAAGACCCAGATCACTAACCACGGAGAACACCAAACACGAGGCTGTTCATCCTGAGCAAAGCGGACTGCTTCGCCTGGCGAAGCAGCTGCGCAGTCGAAGGACCCCTGTCTCTCGAACCAACTCCCCGGATCAGATTGCTTTGGGTTGCGGTTGCCCCCGCCGCACGATCATTGGCTACCGGCGGAAACATTCAGTCTAGGGGTCCTTCGGCTTCGTCAGCCCATTCACAAGCGAATGGACAGACTCCGCTCGGGATGACCCCCGCCTGGCCTCCGTGGTGAAGAGCCGCTGATTCCGGTAAAATAATCTGATCTTCCAACCACAAAGGACCCCTTCGTAAATGTTGCGCAAGAATCGTTTATTCACACCCGGCCCCACTCCCATCCTTCCGGCGGCACAGACTGCCATGGCTTCCTTCGCCATGCACCACCGCACCGCCGACTTCCGCGCTTTGTACACCCGCGTGCTGGCGGACATGAAAGACTTTATCGGCACGCGAAACGATGTGCTGGTGCTGGCTTCGTCCGGGACCGGCGTTATGGAAGGTTCGGTTTCAAACCTGACCTCACCCGGCGACAAGGTTCTGGTGCTGACCGCGGGCAAGTTTGGCGAACGCTGGCGCGATCTGGCCAAGGCTTTTGGGTGTGCCGTCGAAGTGCTGAGTGTCCCTTACGGCGAAACTTTTGCGCTCGATGACATCCGGCAAAAGCTTACTCCCGACGTGCGCTGCGTTTATGTGCAGGCGACGGAGAGTTCGACCGGCGCCCGGCATGATGTAAAGGGGATTGCAGAAGTGGTCCGCGCCCAGGGCGATGACACCCTGCTGGTGGTGGACGCCATCACCGGCCTGGGCACCACCCACTTCGATGTGGATGGCTGGGGCATCGACGTCATCATCGGGGGTTCGCAGAAGGCGTTGATGATCCCGCCCGGACTTGCCTACTGCGCTGTGAGCGAGCGGGCATGGAAGCGCATGGAGACGGCTAAGTCTCCGCGTTACTACTTCGACTTCCGGAAAGAACGCAAGGCCGCCGCAAAGGGAGAATCGGCGTACACCCCCGCGACCTCTCTCTTCGCCGCGTTGGGAGCGGCGCTCGATTTCATTCGGGAGATGGGCAAGGGTGACCTGATGGCGGGACGCGAGGCCCTGGTCAACAACGCCGAACTGGCGGCCCAGATGACCCGCGCCGGGGCGCTGGCCCTGGGCCTGAAACTGTTCGCGGCCGCGTCCCCCGCCGCGGCACTCACGGCCATTCAGCCGCCGCCGGGCACGGACTCCAGCGCGATCGTCAAGGAATTTCGCGAATCGTTTGCCGCGGTAGTGGCCAACGGCCAGGGCGAGATGAAAGGTAAACTGTTCCGCATCGCGCACCTCGGCTACTACGACTATCTCGATACCATCGGAATTCTGGCCGCGCTCGAGCATGTGCTCGCCAGCGTGACCGCGACGCCGGTGGAGTATGGCGCCGCGGT
>DATGYF010000221.1:0-5068 GCA_035298145.1 Terriglobales bacterium
CGTCCTGCAGCAGGCCAAGGTCAATCTTGCGCCGCACACCGACGACATCAACCAGCGCCAACTCCGCATTGTCGCCGGAGATTTCGACGATCTTTCCTGGTATGGCTAGGCACATGGAACATCCTCCCGGTTGGTCGTTGGCCCTTGGTCGTTGGTCGTTGGCAAAATCCATAGCCTCCGAGTGTACATCGTGAGTATTGTTCACAAGCCACCGAACACATCTGGTCTTCGGACAAAGACCAATGGCCAACGACCGTTCTCACGCTTTTCGTGCGGCAACGTCGAACGACAGCTTCAACTCGTCCTTCAGCTTCACCGTACCCCCGGCGGCGGACACCGGCCTGATTTCGTAATCACTCTGCCGAATGGAGAATTCTCCGGCAGCCCGGAAGGTGTCGCCTTTAAGCGTCACTCGCGCGGAAATCGCCTGTTTCAGCGTCACCCCGTGCAAGGCCAGATCCCCATTCAACATTGCCGTAAATGATCCCTCGCCCATCTTCTGGACGGACGAGACCCGGGGGCATTCGTAAATGATCTCCGGAAAGCCATCTGTCTCCAGCACTTCTTCATGCATCTTGCGTTCGATTTCACGGCGGTCCGACTTGCTGATATCGTCGGTCACCGTTAGCGATGAAGCCTGGACTACGATTCGCAAGGACGCGTCTTCCAGTGAACTCGAAGCCCACTTCACCTCACCTTCGAAGTCCGGGATCGCAATGGTCGGGCTATGGCCGAACGCCGAAAGCATCCCGGTGGCAAATGCCCGGACGATGAATGTGCTCGTCCTGGCATCAATTACATATCGAACCGTTGTGGCTGGCGGCGTTCCTACCGTTGACAAACCGATATTCCCCCTGACTTAGTTGCAAACCTCTGGTCCGGCGTTGTCACATGGCCCGTAATTTCAAGTAACGGTCCAGATCGGGCAAAGCCAGGCTGGCCAGATCGCCCACCCCCAACTGGCCCAGGTAACGGCGCGCAATGGGATTGGTAAGAATCAAGCCCGCCCCGAAGACGATCAGCGCTACGCCACCGAGCATGAACAGCGTATCTTTGTCGTTGAAGCTTCCATTGCCCTTTTCCATTGCCCGTCTCCTTCTTCCCTGCAGAATGTTACTGCTTCAAACCCATGCTTGGAGCCGCTCCTGAATCCGGCCCGTTTCCGTTCAGGATTCGGTTTACCAGCGATTCCACGAGCTTGACTGCCTCGTCCACGGCGGCCTCGACCGGCGCGCTCAGTCCCATCTGGCCTTCCTCGCCTCCAAGAGTTTCCGGTTCACAGCCGACCAGCAGAACGTTCTTTATTTCGATGTTCATCGCTTTAGCCATGCGCAGCACGTTCATCGGATTCATGGCGTGGGCTTCAACCGTGGCCGGAGCAGCATCGGGACCGTCCAACGCTTTCAGATCGGGCTCGATGACGTAGAGCGTGCCCGGTGCCTCGCCATGCGGACACGCATCCACCAGAATGGTGGTTTCGTAGCCGTCCTGCAGGGCGTAGGCAAGATCGAAGCCGCGGATGCCGAAGTCGGCTACGCGCACGCTCGCGGGAAGGTCAAGGCCAGCCATGCGGCGGGCGACTTCGGCGCCAAAGGCGTCGTCGCCCAGAAAAATGTTGCCGATGCCGGCAACGAGAATGCTGGGCTTCTGTGCGGGCTTGAGTTCGCGGACTTCTTCATCCGAAAGCGGTTCGACTTCTTCGGCATCGAAGAAGAAGCGGTGCCCGGGCTGGCGCAGCAGGCCCATATCTCGACCGGGATCATTATCGAGGACCACGCAGACGTGGCACTTGCCTTCGTAATCCTGCTCGATGCATTCGATGGTGGCAACCTGCCCCGCCAGCGCGATGTCCATCACATCGCCGCCCTTGCGTGGACGCAGTCGCACCCGGCTTCCGCTCCGCACTTCGATTCCAGAAATCTCCAAATGCTCGAGCGGCGTCTTTTCTTCCAGCAGCTGCCACTCCCACTCGTTCATTGAGCTTCCTCCCTGAGTGGGCGCAGCCCGCGCAGTACCCCGTGCAGCTTCATGAACTGTTCCGCCGGCATGTTCTCGGTGCGTTCCAGCATGGCGCGGGCGCGATCGTCCGAATGGCTCATCTCGCGCTTCTCGTCATCGGTCAAAGTCATGATGCGCAGGGAAAGGATTTCGTCAATCTCAGTGCCATCGAACAAGTCGCCCGCACTTTCGGGAGCGATCTGGGGATAGTCGTACAGGATGATGGGCGAGGAGAGCAGCGTGTCGCACTGCCCCTGGTCGCCGACCAGCACCGGAAAGGTTCCGACATTCTTGCACTGCGCGGCCATCTCCCCGAGCGCCTCCGGAGGAGCGATCAGGGAAACAAAGCGACCGTCCTGCACGCCCAGCACGGTGTGGGTGGAGGCCAGGGAGCTTAACAAAGCGTCGTCCCTGGTTGAATCCCTGGTTACTTCGAAAGGCGTGGTGTTACAAACCCGAACGCTGATTTTGAATACTTCGCCCGCAACTCTCTCGCTCATGATCTCGACCGCGCCGCAGATCGGCTTGTGCTCGCGCACAATCACTCCCACAATCTGCCCGTCGCGGTCACGTAGAGGTTCGAATTGTTTTGCCGCAGGGAAGCTGAAAGCATCGGGCACAAGCCTGTAGGCCAGCGCCTCCACGTTGTACACCGGCAGAATTACCTCGCGCTCGACCGCCTCCTGCCAGGGCTGGTAAACCCGCCCCTCCAGCGCAAGTTTCTCCAACAGTCGATACTCCGGAATCTCGCCAGGCAACAATTCGCTGATCGGCAAAATCAGTTGACCAACCGTTCGCGCCACCAGTTGCAGAAAACGCACTCGAACTTCCAGCCCGGTCATCGCACTGCCTTCGACCAGGCACTCGGTCTGCATGGTCCAGGCCTCACTGCCCTTCTGCGCCACGCTGTAGGACTGCGGGCAGAGCACGCCAAAATTCCAGCGCTGCTGGTTTTTCACCGAAGACGGACGATAGGGATAGAGCATGTATCCCTCGTAAAGCACCGCTTTCGCGATCTGCTCTACCACTCCAAGATTCATCAGATCACCGTCTCTTCCACCGGCAGGAGGTTCTCGATCGCCTCTTCCCAGGTGGGAATTCCGTGTTTCACTTTGTACTGATACAGGCGGTCGAAAGCCTCTTTGTGCAGGCAGAGCCAGGCGCTGTTGGGATAGTAAGACGCCATCATGTCGCGCCAGATTTTTACCGGCAGCCGGAAGCGGGCCTCTTTCTCCCATGAAATGGGCGCGACCTGCAGGCCGCCATCGCTGCCCGCATAGAAAACCGTGCCGCTGAACTGCAGGCAAACCGGGACATCCCCGTCCCTCAGTCCGTCGAAATATTTGGTGGCGGCCACATTGAAGTCGAACGTACATGGCACCGGGAGATCAACCAGGGTTGATCCCTTGAACGAGGGCACGACCAGATTGGCGTGCGTCCACAAAAGACTTCGCAAGGTCTGGCCCCAGCGGCTGGGCTCGCCAAAGAGATCGAGCAAGCGTTCCTGATCTTCGGCTGTGTATTTGCGGCGCGTGACTTCAAGCTGAATCTGACAACGCAGAGCGACGGTGTGAATGGTCTGCTCCGGATTGGCGTCGGTCAGGCGAAGTTTGAAGGCCAGCAGGGGTGTGGCTGCATTGGCGACAACCTCAGCACCCTCGACTTGAAAGCTCAGATCAGGCATGGGATTCGGCCCCAACTTCGACTGCTCTTTCTTTCAAGCTCGAGAAGAACTCGCCCAGTTCCCGCCAGACGTCGGTCCCACCAGAGAGCCCTTTCCAGTGCATGCGAATCAAGCCCACCAGCCTGTAACACTCGTCGATAGGAAGCAGGTAGTACTCCGCCGCGGAATATCCACGCGAGTAGCCCAGCCGGTTGACCAGCAGGCCTTCCACGTCGGACTCCATTTCGTTCAGAATCGGATTGCGCTCGACAATGTCCTTCCAGGATTCCAGCGCCAGCAGCGATTCGGTAGCGCCGGCCGGGCTGGGATAAAGCGCGACGACGCGGTTCTCCAGACTGCTCTTGAGGAAAAAAGCCACGTTGATAGGGACCATCAGGCCGTTCCACTCGGCGTCGCTGAGATTGAAGTTGGGAAGTGAGCGCACTCTTCGCGGCACGCGTTTGAACTTTACGCCCTGGCCGCTGAACAGGATGGCGCAGGCGTCGCAGGTGCAAAGAAGCTTGCGCCGCTCCAGTTCAATCAGGTGCGGATGACCCGGCGTTAACCCGACGCTGCACAGCTCGCAACGCTCCAGCGGACGCTCCCGGCGCGCGAACTGGCGCAGCGTGCCAAAGCCGTCGGCGGGTGCGGTAAATGATCGCGAGCTCATGATGTCAACATTCTCAATGTTTCGTACTACCGTAGCGCCGGCATCTTGCCGGCTGTCCCGGGGGCGTCTCGCCCTCGGCACGGCGGGCGGGACGCCCGCCGGACAGCCGCCGGGACGGCGGCGCTACCAAAAATCTCTTTCAATCCGCACCTTGCGGCGGATTGACTTCGACCTGCAATCCGGCAGGAGTTCCCACCAGTTTGTCCAAGGCTACGAATCCGGATGCGGACTTCTCTTCCAGGCCTTCGATAACCAGCGACGCCATATCCGGCGCCGCGTCGTACAAGGCTTCTTCGAGGGTTGCCTGCGCCGTCTTCACCGTGGATCCGCAAGTATGCGAGCCAGTTTCAACTCGCAGCCGGATGGCGCCGTCGTTGACGCCCAGCAGTTCAACTTCGCAGCCCTGTTTCCGCAACTGCGGCCGCAGGCGGTCCACCGCCTTCACCACCCGGGTTTCGATGTCCTCGGGATGGAGCCCGTACAGAATCAGCACGCTGCTCACCAGCGCATCGCGACCCAGCCGATTAATGATGCTCATGCCCGGTTCTCCGGCGTCGGCCACGATATCGAGCGCCTTCTCCAGGGCCGCACCGTGCAGATCCATCAGTGACTGCACCAGGCCTTTGGTGGTGGCCCGCACCGCCGGATCGGCGATGGCTTCGATTTCCTGCACCAGCCCGCCGATGCGTTGCATGTCTTCCCGAAAATCTCTGCTGTCGGCCACAAGGCTCCTTGAA
>DATGYF010000222.1:0-1623 GCA_035298145.1 Terriglobales bacterium
ATTGAGAACGGTGTGCTCGTGATCTCCGCAGGCAAGATCGCTGCCATCGGAGCAGCCAATGCGGTGAAGGTTCCGAAAGACGCGCAAGTGATCGATGTGACGGGGATGACGGTTTATCCCGGACTGATCGATTCTGAAAGCTACCTCGGACTCACCGAAATTTCCGCTGAGGGCAGCACCAACGATCTGATCGAAGCCAGCGATGAGATCATGCCCCACATGCATGTGTATGACGCCTTCCACGCCGAGTCGGAACTAATTCCGGTGGCGCGTCTCAACGGGATCACTAACGCCATCGTGGCGCCGCAGAGCCAGGACACTCTGCCCGGGCAGGACTCGTTCATTCAACTCGACGGCAAGTCGGCCAACGACATGCTGCTGGTGCGCGACATCGCCATGCCCCTAAACTTTACCGGCGAGCAGCGGCGGAACGAGTCCTGGGAAAAGAGAAAATTTCCGCAAACCCGCATGGGACTGGCGGCGCAACTGCGCCAGGCCTTTATGGACGCGCAGGACTATTCCCAGCGCTGGGCCGATTACGAAAGAAAGAAGTCCGATACGACCGCAAAGGGCGACGACAGGAAGGGCCCGCCAACTCCGCCCAAGCATGATCTGAAACTGGAAGCCTTGCTGCCCTATCTTCAGGGGAAGAAGGCCATTGTGCTGGCGGCCAAGGAACCCAGTGATCTCGAAACCGCGGTCGGACTGGCCCGGCAATTCAACCTGAAATTCGTGCTCAATCACATCAGCCACTCGCAGTCCGTGCTCGACTATGTGGCCAGCCTGAGAGTACCCGTCATCGTGGGGCCGATTTATGAAGACCCCAAGAACTATGAACGCTACGATGCGGTGTACAAACTGCCAGGCGAGTTGTACAAGCGCGGGGTGAAGATTGCATTCGCGTCCTACGATGCGCACGCGGTGCGCAACCTGCCGTATGCGGCGGGCTACGCCAGCGCATTTGGCTTGCCTCATGACGAGGCGCTGAAGGCGATCACTCTGAATCCCGCGGAAATATGGGGCGTGGCCGACCAACTGGGTTCACTCGATGTGGGCAAAACGGCCAACGTAGTGGTCGCGGATGGTGACCCGCTTGACGTCAAGACCGACGTCAGGAGGGTTTTCATCAATGGGCAGGAATTACCCATGAGAAGCCGCCAGACGGAGCTGCGAGACAGATATTCCCGGTAGGTTCGTATGATGTGGGTCGGACCCTCCTGCCCGACGCTTTTGACCTGGGTGTTGAAGTATCCAAAACCGATGGGGCCCCGGGCCGGCAACGAAGGCCGAAATCACAAATTTCAGTCGTGGAACGGAGATTTGGGGAAGCAAACCAAAAGCAAAGTAAAAGGCGTCGGACAGGAGTGTCCGACCCACACCGACCCGCTGGCAGCGGCGTTGACCCCGTAGGCCGGCGCAAGTAGGATTCTCTGTGGGCGATGAGGCGGCTCAGCCTTTTCCTACCGCGCTTCCTTTACAGCAATTCGCACGGGCCAGTACACTATTCGTTCCCTAAATTCAGGAGGTTGGATTCATGGCTGCCGAAGAAAAAAAAGAGATTGTAGAGAAGGTGAAGCAGATCATCTCCGAGCAGTTGGGCGTGGACGAAAACGAAGTCACACC
>DATGYF010000223.1:0-9578 GCA_035298145.1 Terriglobales bacterium
ACGCCCTGGATCAGCCCGGAGCCATCGCGGAATTGGGGGAAGAGCAGTTTCCCGCTCTCCCGCAGGTTGTAGAGCCAGCCGCGAATGGTGACGGTCTGGCCTTCATGCTTGCCGATATCGGAAATCGTGCTTACAGGTGACGACATAAGGTTTTTCGTAGCGCCGGCGTCTCGCCGGCTGTCCTACGGGCGTCCCGCCCGCAGCGGCGAGGGCAAGATGCCCTCGCGACAGCCGCCGGGACGGCTGCGCTACAATTCGGATTCCAATTTGTTGAATGCCTCTTTCATTTTCTCCACCGGATTCACTTTCTCGTCGGCTTCGACTTCCAGCAGCAACGGTGGCGTATGCGGCGCCGAGCGCAGCAACTCCATAGCTTCTTTCCAGTCGATGGTTCCCGCACCCGGCCACAGATGGGAGTCGCGGATTCCTGCATTGTCGTGCACGTGGGTGGAATGAATGTGGTTCTTCAGGATTTCGAACGCCTCCGCTACCTTGCTCATGATATGGGCATGGCCGAAATCGAAGCATACGCCCACGTCGTCGAAATGGGTGATCTGTATAAATTCCACCAGTTTGTCCGGGGTGCACAGCTCGTTGGGGATATTTTCCAGCAGGATGCGCACCCCCAGCGGTTTGGCAAATGCGCGCAAATGCTCGATTGAAGTCATCGCTGCTTCGAACTTGCGGTCGTCAAACGATTCGCCGCTGGTCCCGAGGTGCTGTATCAGAAAACGAAAGGGAATCTGCTCGGCCACCTCGATTGCGCGCTTGATCTCATCCATGGCCTCGATGCGCTGCGCCCGGTCGGCGGCAGCCACGTTCACCGGCGGGGCGCCGGTACGTCCCGACTCGTAGTCGGCGTGCATGGGCGAATGGACCGAATGCAGGGGAACCCCGCTGGTTTGGAACCAGTCGGCAATTTCGCGCACATGCTGTTTGCGATTGGCATAATCCAGGTGCTGGCGCGCGGCGAAGATCTCGATCGCCTGCGCTCCGCCCCGCACCAATCCATCCAGCAACCCGGGATGCAGCCGCTCTTTCACGTACACCAGTGTGGACATCGCTTTCAGCATACTGAGCAGACCCTGTGTGGGGCGGGCGCCCTCGCCCGCCGCCTTTGACTTGGACTTCAGATATTCAAAACTTTGTGCCGTCGGAACTGTGCCGTAATCAAGCTAGAAATTCAAAAGCGGCGGGCGAGGGCGCCCGCCCCACATGAACTGATCTAGAATCCTGTCGCCCTGCCGTTGTTGCGCGGGTCGCTGGCGCCCAGGCGTTCTCCCCGTTTCGGGTCGATCATGATGCACTCGCCGTCGCTCCAGGAGTCTCCCGCCTCGACCCGGTGGCCCATTCCCTCCAGCCGCTTGATGGTATCAGGAGAAAACCCCGACTCCACGCGCGCAACGTCGGGCAACCACTGGTGATGGAAGCGCGGGGCGTTCACCGCTTCCTGAATGTTCATTCCGTAATCGACCACGCCCATCAGGATATTAGCCACCGTGGTTATGATCCGCGGGCCGCCGGGAGAGCCCAACACCAGAAACAGCTTACCGTCTTTAAGCACGATGGTGGGCGCCATCGCGGAAAGCGGGCGCTTGCCCGGCTCAATCGCATTCGCCGGCCCTTGAATTAGACCGTACATGTTGGGCACGCCCTGCTTGGCCGCGAAATCGTCCATCTCATCGTTCAGCAGAAACCCCATGCCTTCGGCGGTGACCCGCGAGCCAAAGCTGTCATTGAGCGTGGTCGTGACCGCAACCGCGTTCCCGTCGGAATCGACCACCGAATAGTGAGTCGTATGGTCGGGTTCGGCCACAAGGCTGGGCGGAAGATGTCCAGCGGCGTATTGCTCGAGCTGGCTGAAGATCGCAGGCCGGACCAGATCTTTACTGGCGCTGGCGTGCTCGGGATCAATCGATTCCCGCCAGGCCGCGCCGTATCGCTTGTCGATCAACTGGGCTACGGGAATGTTGGAAAAGTCGGGATCGCCCAAAAATTCCGCCCGGTCGAAAAACGCGCGCCGGAAGGCTTCCAGCGTCAGATGGATGGCCGGCGCCGACCGGCCTCCGAATTTTGCCAGGTCATAGCCTTCGAGAATGTTCAGGATTTCGATCAGCGTGGTCCCGCCCGAGGACGGCGGCGGCGCGCTGATGATTTCGTATCCGCGATACGATCCCCGCACCGCCTCCCGCTCTTTCACTTCGTAATGTGCCAAGTCGTTGACCGTGATCAGGCCCCCGCCCTTCTGCACGAATGCAGCCAGCTCACGTGCCATATCTCCATGATAGAAGTCATCCGGATTAGCGGCGATGCGTTTCAACGTGCGAGCCAACTCCGGCTGCTTGAGCATCTCGCCGGCTTTGTAAAAATTCCCATCCCGCTGAAAAATGCGGCGCGATTCCGGAAACTGGCCCAGCGGTTTATCCTCCTGCAAATCCCGGGCGTCTTCGGCCGCGAGGGCGAACCCTTCTTCCGCCAGCTTGATCGCCGGGGCCATCACCCGTGCGAGCGACAACTTGCCGTACTTCTTTTCCGCATACACCATTCCAGCCACCGACCCCGGCACTCCGATCGCTTTGTAGCCTATGGTGCTGGCATCCTCAATCACATTCCCCTGGGCGTCGAGGTACATATTCGCCGTGGCCCTCGCCGGCGCTTTCTCGCGGTAGTCAACGAAGTGGCTCTTGCCATCGGCGAAGCGGACGAGCATAAAGCCGCCACCACCCAGATTCCCCGCCTGCGGATGCACCACGGCCAGCGCAAAACCGACCGCGACTGCCGCGTCCACGGCATTGCCGCCCGCCTTCATCATCTGCACTCCGGCGCGCGACGCCAGCTGGTGAACACTGGCCACCATGGCCCGGGGCGCCACCACCGGCACCAGCCGGGCGGCGAAACTTCGCGGCCCTGCCGCCGCCACGGCAAGAATAAAGAGCAACAGAATGAATAACTTGCAATGAGATTGCATGAAGGGGACTGCTAGAGGCTAGCCCAGCGAGAGAGCGGGAGTCAAATCAGCCTGATCAACCCGGCGGCGCCCCAAAAAACGTTACGCCGCGGGGTCAGACTAATGGCGCGGATTCCCGGGAAATTGCATATTTCAGATTGTGGTAAACGGCGCTCTGCCGGGGCAAAGACGGCGAAAGAACCTCAGTTCAATTTCCCGTAACTGTCAAGTTCTTCAGAAACGCCGTGGTACCCCCAGATGTTTTGTTTCCGCCAATCTGGAAATTGACCACCTGCCGCCCGATTCCCCAACCCAGGCCAAAAACGCTGGGCCCGGACGCGCCTACGAACTGGGATACCTTGGTGTCGAAAGTCACGGAATCGTAGGTTACGTTTCCCGCAGAATCCCGATGATATTTAAGGATGACGTGATGCCAGACGCCGGGCTTCCACACCGTTCTCAAGCAAGCGACGTTCGAATCATTCCAGTGCGGACGACCCGAGTGGTTGGTCACGTACTGCCACATGCCTTTTGGAAAATTACATTGCATTCCATAGATCACGGTGTTCCCGGTCAGAGTGACCTGGTTCAAGTCGAGTTCTATGTTGTTGACGGTCGCCAGCTTGTTGAAGTAAATCCACGTATCAAGGGTGAAATACTTGGACGTCCCGTCCTTGTGGTTCGGGCCGAGGTAAATATGGAAGCGCTCTCCTCCGTAGTATTTCCATACGGCATCGAATTGCCGGAGTTCTCCGGACATTTTGCTGCTTCCCGTGGACGACCCATTCGTACCCTTGTCGTGTTCCCAGCACCAATGGGGAATACCGCACCCCGTGGTGCCGCCAGAGCTGGGAATGTCCTCAATGTTTTTTACTTGTTCTGCGCCAAAGGCCATGAGACTCGTAAACAGGCACAACGCGACTACTAACTTCACTGGTGTTCTCCCCGTGAAAATTGGTTCAAAGCTGGCGACCGCTGTTCGGTACGCTCCCGGTTCCGGCCAAAGGTAGGTTTGTTATCCAACTTTCTACGGCAGACGAGGTTGAGGGTCAACTATCGGAAGTACAGGGTGCACTGGAGATTACTGCAACACTTCTGGATTCGGTTCAGTGGAATAGTGCTGGCGGGAATCGCCGCATTCACTTCCCGGCACGGCGAGATTTGGACTTGCGCCGGGTTGGCCTGGTTCGGGTGGTGCTGGCTCCGGCTATCCTGGCTTTCGCCGCTACCATTTCATACGACTCTGTAATCAGGTCTGTGGTGTCGCTCCAGGGCAGGACATCCAGGCGCTCGAGCGCTACCCACTTGTAGCGGCCCAGGTAAGGCGCTGGAATGATGTCTTCGTGCTCCACCAGTTCGGCAAATTTTTCGGGTTCGCACTTGAACATCAGGCGCGGCGGGACCGAACTCAGAGACAGCAGCGCGAAAATCTTTCCCCCTACCTTGAAACAGAGAACTTCGCCCCACTGCAGCTTCTCGGTCGCATAGGGGAAGGACAGACAGAAGCCGCGGATGGACTCAACACTCATGATTTTCCTTATGAATCTAATGCCGGAAGCCCGCAATCAAAGAATACTTGCAGGTGTGCGTACCCGCGAGATCGGTTGTAGAGTGGTTTCAATTGATTGATACCTCCAGGAGATTGAAATGCAAACCCGGCAACTTGGCAACTCTGACCTGCACATTACCCCGGTGGGCTACGGGGCCTGGGCCATCGGCGGCTCCGGTTGGCAGTTCGCGTGGGGAGCGCAGGATGATAACGACTCCATCGCAGCCATTCATCGCTCGCTCGAGCTGGGCGTGAACTGGATCGACACCGCCGCGGTTTACGGCCTGGGCCACTCCGAAGAAGTCGTAGCCAGGGCTCTGAAGTCCTGGTCAGGCCCGCGGCCTTATGTCTTTACCAAATGCGGCCGGCTTTGGGATGAACAGGGCAACGTCCGGGGAGGCCTGGGCGCCGATTCCATCCGCCGCGAAATCGAGGACAGCCTGCGACGCCTCAACGTCGAGGTCATTGATCTATACCAGATTCACTGGCCGCCCAATCCCGACTCTCCCCAACTCGAAGAGGGCTGGGCCACCCTGGCCGAGTTGAAGCGACAAGGCAAGGTGCGCTGGATCGGAGTCTCGAATTTCAATGCTGCGCAGTTGAAGCGGGCCCAGGCCATTGCGCCGGTCACCTCCCTGCAACCTCCTTATTCGCTGATTCACCGGGAGGTTGAGCCTGAGACGCTTCCCTACTGCCGGCAGGAAGGCATTGGCGTGATCGTATATTCACCGATGGCCTCGGGCCTGCTGACGGGAGCGATGACCCGCGAACGGGCCGCCAAGCTTCCCCAGGATGACTGGCGTCGCGCCAATCCAAATTTCAACGAGCCCAAGCTGTCAAGAAATCTCGCCCTGGCGGAACGGCTGCGGGAGATCGGCAAGCGCCACGGCCGTTCGCCGGGCGAAGTTGCCATTGCCTGGACGCTGCGCAACCCCGCCGTGACCGGCGCCATTGTGGGCGCCCGCAATGCCAGCCAGGCCGAAGGCGTGATGCGCGCCGGGGAGTTGGCCCTCAGCGAAGAAGATGTAAATGAGATTGAGGCTTTTTCCAAGGCAGCGGCATAAGGGAATAAAGGGCGCGTCCCCGGGACGTCTTGGGAAGCGCACGACTTCAGTCGTGCCGCTAAGTCTCCCTAACCACGCGCTTTAGCGCCTGGGGTGAGCTTTCCGGCCGATACAGCAGACCCCAGGCGCTAAAGCGCCAACAAGTTTTCAGCGGGTTGCGGCACGACTAAAGTCGTGCCCTTCCCAACCCCGTGCCCTTCGCAAACCCGTGCCCTTCGCAAACCGTTCCCCTTCGCAAACCCGCGCTTGCCCAGGCACCCGCTTACACCTCTTCGCGCGCCTCGCCCAGGGTCACGCTGACGTCGATCTTCTTCTTTCCCCGATAGATGGTGACCCGCACTGTGTCACCGGCGCGATGGCTGTTCATGACCTGGCTGAGATCTTGTTGGTCCTGGACCTCCTGGCCGTCGATGGCCACGATCAAGTCACCACCCAGCGTGATGGGAATGTTGCCGATGTAGGCGCGCTCGTTGCCGCCGTGCAGGCCGGCGCGGTCAGCGGCCCCGCCAGGGACCACCTGCACGATCAGCAAGCCGCTGTCAGCCGCCAGTCCCATCTGGTCCGCCAGTTCAGGGGTAATGGGAATTGTCCGCACGCCCATTGCTGGACGCCGCACCCGCCCCAGCGTCACCAGGTCGTTCAAGACCGCTTTCGCCGTGTTTACCGGGATAGCGAAACCGATGCCTGCGCTCTGGCCGACGTTGGAAGCGATCAGGGTGTTGATGCCAATCACTTCCCCGTGCCAGTTGAGCAAGGGGCCGCCGGAATTGCCGGGATTGATGGCCGCGTCGGTCTGGATGGCGTCATCAATCTGCATGCCGTCGGGTTCCTGCACGGGGCGGATCGAACTGATGATGCCGTTGGTCATGGTCCCGGCCAGACCGAAGGGATTGCCGATGGCATAGACTTTTTGTCCCACCTGCAGATTACGCGAGTCGCCGAGCACCATCGGGGTCAGGCCAGGGCCCTTGATCTGAATCACTGCCAGATCGTGAGCGCGGTCGGTCCCCACCACGGTGGCGCGATACTTCTTGCGGTTATGCAGCGTCACTTCCACCTGGCGGGCATCGGCGATCACGTGGTAGTTGGTCAGCACGTGGCCTTCTTTATCGATAATGAAGCCCGAGCCCTGGCCCTCCTGCGGCACCAGGCCGTAGAAGAAATCAAACGTCACCGCCCGCGAAGTGATGTTCACCACGGAATCGATGTTCTTGCGGTAAACGCTCATGTTGTTCTGCTCTTCAGCGTCGAAGGCGCCGTTCGATGCGGCCTCGGTAATCTCCACCCGGCTGCTGGGACGGCCAAACCAGTTGGCAGAATGCATCTGGCCGGAGCGGTAGGTAGTGAAGTAAAAGAATGCGCCGGCAAAAACCACAGCCAGCAGAACAGGGCGCAGCAATTTCATAGTTCGGGACCTTCCATACTTCTGAATTGTAGCGCCGGCGTCTCGCCGGCTGTCGCGAGGGCATCTTGCCCTCGGCTGCGGGCGGGACGCCCGCAGGACAGCCGCCGGGACGGCGGCGCTACAAACTATGCTTCTTTCTTCAACTCGGCGTAAATTTTTCTCACCTGGCGGCCGGTTTCATCGAGCGAGCCCGAGTTGTCGATCACGTAATCGGCGGCTCTTATCTTCTCTTCATCGGGAATCTGGGCGGCCATGCGGCGGGCGACTTCGCGGCGCGCCGTTTCCTGGTCCACCTTCAGCCGCTGGGCCCAGCGCTCGATGCGCTGCTCCGGTCTGCAGGTCACGACCACCAGTCGATCAAAGCCTCCGGCCATGCCGGCCTCGAGAATGAGCGCCGCCTCCACCAGGGCAATGGCGTGGGGATCGCGCCGGCCCACTTCGGTCATCCACTCCTCTTGCCGGCGAACCACGGCGGGATGGACGATCTGATTCAGTTCCTGAATGCGGGAAGGCTGGTTGGGGCCGCCGAAGGCAAGTTCTCCCAGCCGGGCGCGGTTCACGGTTCCATCGGGGTCCAAAATCTCCGCGCCAAAATGGTGCACAACTTCCTGGTAAACTGCATGGCCTGGCTGCATGAGCTGGTGGGAGATCTGGTCGGCCTGGATCACGTGCGCGCCCTGGGCGGCAAACATCTCACCCACCACCGACTTACCCGCGGCGATGCCTCCGGTCAATCCGACCTTAAGCACTGCGGGCATGCTCCGCAGGCCGGGTGGGCATGCGCGAGCCCCTCCGCATCTTCGCTGCTTTTACGGTGTTGGCCATCAGCATGGCGATGGTCAGCGGGCCCACGCCGCCGGGCACAGGCGTGATCGCTCCCGCAACTTCAACTGCATTGGGATGAGCGTCCCCCACCAGGGTTGATCCCTTCGCACGGAAGCTCTCCTCACGTTTCATATTGCCCGCAAACAACCGATCAAACTCCGCCCGCTCCGTTACCTTGTTCATGCCGACGTCAATCACTGTCGCCCCGGGCTTCACGAAGTCGCGGGTAATCATTCCGGCGCGGCCGATAGCAGCCACCAAGATGTCAGCGCGACGGCATACCCCAGGGAGGTCGCGCGTCTTCGAGTGGCAGACGGTCACCGTGGCATTGGCATTGATCAGCAGCATGGACGTGGGTTTGCCCACAATATCGCTCCGCCCCACCACCACCGCTTCCTGACCCGCAACCGGAATCTTGCTGCGCTTGAGGATTTCCATGATGCCCGCCGGGGTGCAGGGCACAAGGCCCGGGCGCTGGGTGGAGAGAAACCCCACGTTGACCGGGTGGAAGCCGTCCACGTCCTTGGCCGGATCCACAGCCATCAGGATCTGTTTCGAATCCACTTGCGGCGGCAACGGCAGTTGAACCAGGATGCCATCAATCTCGTCGCGCCGATTCAGTTCGAGGACCAGTTCCAGCAGCTGCGAGGTCGAAATCGTGTCCGGCGGGGTAAGTTTCTCGCTGTAGATCCCTACTTCTTCGGAACTCTTCACTTTTCCGCGAACATAGATCTCAGATGCCGGATTGTGGCCGACCAGGATGACCGCCAGGCCGGGACGAATCCCGGCCGCCGTCATGGCCGTGACCTCAGCAGCAACCTCTGCCCGGATTTCAGCGGCGATCTTGTTGCCGTCCAGAACTGTGGCAGCCATGAACTTCTCGCCCCCTTAGGTAACAGAGCTTTATCGTAAACTATTCCGGGAAGCGCGAACATCCGCCATCGGCTTTCAGCCGTCAGCTTTCAGCTATCAGTTAGAGCAGTTGGTGTTCACTGAGAGCTGAGAGCTGACGGCTGAGAGCTTTTAAGGATTTTGCGCGCAGCGGAGGCGTAAAATACTCCCATGATTCCCCAAGATCTGCTCGATATTCTGGTCTGCCCGGTCTGCAAAAAGCCGCTGGTACTGAAGGACGGAGGCCAGAGCCTGAAGTGCGGCGAGTGCCGTCGCGTCTATCCGGTGCGGGACAACATCCCCATCATGCTGGTGGACGAAGCTGCGATCGATCCTTCCTGAATCCTGCCTGAAGCCGCATTGTGTCATTCCGGGCCGTCCCAGAACGACACAACGTGTCAAGAATGGGAATTCCTGATATGGCCCATTCGTGCCACTAAAACTCCCGCGGCGGACGCATCCAACGATTTAGCTCCCTCGCAACTTACCGCAATGTAAGGGGTTTAAGAAACCAAACTGCGGGTATTTGCGTATATGGAGAAAGCTTCCGGGACTCGGCACGAAAATTGCATGCAACGTTCACAGCTGGCAGAGAGTCTAATGAGATAAGCAGGTCAAGGTCGGAGGTGATAACGACCATGAAAGAACGATTCTCCAGTACCGAGTTAACGGCTCTGCGAAACGATCTGTTGCAGGGAGGCCTGATCGATTCGCGGGAGGCCGCCGAACTTTTGCAAGTCTTCCTCATGGGACGTGGCTACGGGGTATCGCCTCAAGCAGCCATGGACGCCGTGGGCCGGGTTGAGATGTCAGGCTGCTCCATGCCCGTGCTGCAAAGAGAGCTGGAGGGTCTGGCGCTGGTGATGTAAAGGTGACATGTAAGCGGTGACCAAGGGT
>DATGYF010000224.1:0-1995 GCA_035298145.1 Terriglobales bacterium
TCGCCAGCAAGGCCGGCCACTCGCCCAAGGCTGGATTACCCAGGGCAAGACCCACTCCATGCGGCCCCTTCTCGAAGACATGCAGTTCCGCGGGAACCCCCGCTTTGTGCAGCGCGACGTAGAAGTTCACGCTATTTTCCACGGGCACAACGTCATCATCGCTGGTGGCGAAAAGAAAAGTGGGCGGAGTTTGAGGCGTGACATGAAGCTCGTTGGAAAGCTCCTCGACCAGCTTGGGATCGGGATCATCGCCAAGCAAGTTCTTGACCGACCCCTGATGGGCGTAGGGCGATTCGAGAGTGATCACTGGATAACCCAGGATGACGAAATCAGGACGGCTGCTGGCGCGATCGATGGGGTCGGAGGCCGCAGGGTTGCCGCTGTCGAAGTGGGTCGCGGTAGTCGAAGCCAGATGTCCGCCCGCCGAGAAGCCCATCATTCCAACGCGATCAGGCGAGATCTCGAATTCCCTGGCCCGGCTGCGCACCAGCCGGATTGCCCTCTGCGCATCTCCCAACTCGATCAGGTGGTGATACCGCGGTCCCAGCCGGTACTTGAGAACGAACGCGGTAATTCCCATCGCATTGAACCAGTTGGCGACTTGCCGGCCTTCATGGTTGGAAGCAAGAAATCCGTAGCTGCCGCCGGGAGCAACAACGACTGCGGTGCCGGAGAGGTTATGCCCCCAGGGCCGATAGACAGTGATCGTGGGCTGGTCGTCTTCGCCTTGTCCTAACGCTCCGGGAGCACCGTTCTGCCACAACAGAATGGTCTGCGGCTCAGCGGTAAGATCGTGGGCCACCTGGCCCAGAGCAAAGGTCGCGGAAGCAATGCAAAGGATAACGATGGCGCTGGTTCGTCTTATCATCGGAATTCTAGTGTGACAGGCCTACATAATTTCCATAGCCGACGATCACTGTGGATCCCACCAGCAGCAACAGGGCCAATGCCAGCAACCGTCCTGCCTGTACGCCCGCGCCTTTCCATTCCTTCAAGCCGATGCCCCACAGGCTGCTGAAGATGATGATACTGGCCATGTGCAGCGTCCAGCTGGAAAACTTGTACTTCCCCATCTGGGTTTCGCCCATGGAGTAAAAGAAAAACTGGAAATACCAGGTGGTGCCGGCCAGAGCGCAGAACAAGTAGTTCGCCAGCATTGGAACTCGCGCCCCCCCTGTCTTTCGCGCCGGGGGAGCCTCTTGCACGGCCACGGACGACTGCGCCCGCAGCTTGCCGGACGGCATATGTTCAACCACTTCCCTGCTGGGAGCATCGAGCGCAGTCTCGATGATGGTCTCGTCGTGGCCTTGATCATTGGGCTCGCGCGAGGTCGAAGTGAAGTACTGATAGCCGGTCTTGTTGTGTACATTCAGAATGACGCACCAGATAAAATTCGTGGTGAAGCCTCCCAGCAACACCACGACCAGCACCGGCAACCCCTGCCACAAATCGGGCGTCCCGTGCTTGATGGTGAGCGCCTTGATGGGATCCCCCGCCGCCAGACCGTAGGCGAAGCAGGCGCTCATCACGCCCGAGAGGACCGCCACGCCGACGCCCTTCTTCAAATCGAATTCCTTGATCGTCTCCTTTTGCTGCTCCGGCGACATGGCCCGCTCTTTATAGATGCCCGCCAGCCCCGCCGCCGCAATACCGAGCAGGCAAACAAAAATACCCAGCAGAATGATTCTCCCGGAAGACGTCCCGACTACCTGAGTCATGAACTCACCGCGGAAAATGGGTGGAATCAGCGTCCCGAAGGCAGCGCAGAGGCCCAACACGACGGCCATCCCGAGCGACAGACCCAGATAGCGCATGGTCAGCCCGAAGGTGAGGCCGCCGATTCCCCACAACAGGCCGAAGAAGAATGTCCAGAAAATGACCGTGCCTGGAGTTTCGTGGAGCACCGGCAACAGGTCCCGGGTCATGAGCAGGGCGAAGAACCAAGGAGCGATAATCCAACTGAAAAAGCCGCCGGCCAGCCAGAACGTTTCCCAC
>DATGYF010000225.1:0-8414 GCA_035298145.1 Terriglobales bacterium
CTGACCCGGCGCTTTCCGGCGATCGAAATGCTCGGTGCGGCCACGGTCATCTGCGTTGACAAGACCGGCACCTTAACCGAGAACCGCATGACCGTACAAGAGGTCTTCGCGCATGCGTCGGAGGGGGGAACAGCAACTCGCGACCAGGTACTTCGGGTAGCAACTTTGGCATCGGATGAGAACACGCTGGATCCCGTTGACAAGGCGATCCACGCGGCTACGAATCTGCGGGAGAAACCGGGCGGCCTTGTCCGGGAGTATCCGCTCTCCTCCGATTGCATGCTGATGGCAAAGGCCTATACAGAGTCTGCTCATTCCACAGTGCTGGCAGCAAAGGGCGCACCCGAAGAAATTCTCAAACTCACGGCCATGACGCCGGCCGCCCGAAAGGGAGTCGAGTCCGAGCTGAAGAGGCTGACCGAAGCAGGCGAACGGGTCATCGCAGTCGCCAGGGGAAGAGTTTCACCACCTGAGAGTCTGCCTGAGGACAAAAGCCATCTGCGGCTCGAACTGGTTGGACTGATCGGACTGGCTGACCCTATTCGTGCGACCGTCCCCCAGGCCATATCCGAACTGGCCCAGGCAGGCGTACGCGCAGTGATGATCACCGGGGACTATCCCGGAACCGCGCGGGCGATCGCCGCGCAGGCTGGCATGCACAACTCTGATCAGGCAATTATCGGCGAGACCCTGGAACACATGGATGAAGACGGGCTGCGGTCCACAGTTCGCGATTGCAATGTGTTCGCGCGAGTACGGCCAGAGCAGAAGCTGCGTCTGGTGGAGGCGCTGAAGGCCAATGGAGAGGTCGTTGCCATGACCGGCGATGGCGTGAACGATGCTCCCGCATTGAAAGCTGCGCACATTGGTATTGCCATGGGTGCGAGGGGTTCAGACGTGGCGCGCGAGGCTGCGGCTCTTGTGCTCGCCGATGATGACTTCCCTGCAATCGTCTCCGCCGTCCGGTTGGGAAGAAGGATCTATGACAATCTGGCGAAAGCGGTCCGCTTTGTCTTCGCCGTCCATGTGCCCGTCGCAGGCATGGCTGTGCTGCCTGTGGTCTTTAATTGGCCGCTTCTGCTGATGCCCCTGCACATCGTGTTCATCGAGCTGATCATCGACCCGGCCTGCTCCATGGCCTTTGAGGCTGAGCCTGCGGAGCCGGGCATCATGCAAAGAAGACCGCGAGCCAGGGATGCGCGACTCTTCGACCGTTCAACCGTAGTGCTCGGGCTGCTTCAAGGTGCTGGCCTGCTTTTGGCCGTGCTCATGACATTTGTCTTCTCAATGCGTTCGGGACACACATCCGACGATGCGCGTGCCATTGCATTCACCACGCTCGTGGTTGGAAACCTGGCGCTGATCTGGGCCAATCGGTCAGCGGTCAAGACAGTCCTCGAGTCGCGAGAGAATCGAAACCCTGCACTCTGGCTGGTCACGCTCGGAACCATGACCACCCTGTTCGCGGTCTTATATGTGCCGTACCTGAGAATACTTTTCCAGTTTTCCGTTTTGCATCTGAACGATCTGGCGGTAGCACTGGTGCTGGGATCCGTTAGCATCACCTGGTTTGAGGTGCTCAAACTTGTGAGGCGGGCAAGGGGGCAGCCTGCTTCGAGGATGCCCAATGCATGAGTGACCACAATCACAGAACCCGGTGACAAAGGACACAGCGTCCACTTGGGGAACGGCGTGTCATTGAGCAAGGTAGTGGATTTCCGGGAGGTGCTTTGTGAAGGTACTGGAAGTATCAAGTCATTCTAGTATTGCGCTAAAGAACATCCTTTTTGCCACCGATTTCTCGGAAGCCTCCGAACGGGCTCTACCCTATGCCGCGGCAATCAGCCACCGATATGGCAGCCATTTGCACGTGGTTCACGTAATGTCGCAGCCGAGTTACATGGTTTCCACCGAGTTCGGCAGCCCGGTCATCATGGAGTCCATGTACGAAGCCGCTTCCGCCGACTCCCATCAGCGGATGGCAGCTTTGGCTTCCGATCTGAAGGCTGTGCCCCACCACACTTACGTTCGAAAAGGGGATCTGTGGGAGTGTCTCTCTACCATCATTCGAACCCACAAAATCGATTTCCTGGTGGTGGGTACGCATGGGCGCACCGGCGTGGGAAAACTGGTACTGGGATCCAAGGCAGAAGAGATTTTGCGCCTGGCACCCTGCCCGGTTCTCACTGTAGGGTCAAGAGTCTCGGGCCGCGCCAAGCTCCCGGCAATCGAAGGCGAGGGCAGGGCTCACGCTCCAATTGAGATTTCGCTTCGGCAGATCGTGTACGCCACCGATTTCAGCCCGGAATCCCTTGCTGCTGCCTCGTTCGCTACCTCCCTGGCCCAGGAATTCCAGGCCAAGCTGACTCTGCTTCACGCAATGGAGAAGTACGAAAATGTTGGGCGCCCGGCCGGACCGGTGGATCTTGCTCTTCAGAGACTGGATAAGCTGGTGCCGGAGGAAGCTAGCCTGTGGTGCTCACCCAGAGCCACAGTACAATTTGGTCCGCCCGCCGACTGCATATTGCAGGAGGCCCAGGACTCCAAAGCAGATCTCATTGTGCTTGGGGTTCGATCGGCGGCCGGCCGCCTGGGTGCAGCCACGCATCTGCCCTGGGCAATCGCGCACCAGGTAATCATCCATGCTCCCTGCCCGGTTCTTACGATTCCATTCACTGCCGTCCTCGAGCACAAGAAGGAGCGCGACGGCTTTTACGAATTTGGAGAGATGCCATGAAAGACCTCAAAGCTCCCAAACAGGACAAGACCGATTTTCAGGGACACACACGAGTGGAACTCGCCGCTGAGATCCGCTGCCTCGCCTATAAGCTCTATGAACAGCGCGGCAGGGCGGACGGGCACGCGTTAGAAGACTGGGCCCGGGCGGAAGCCGAGGTCTTGCACTCACAGCGAACAGCAGCCACAACGTGAGCAACCTGTTTCGCGCGCTAGCGACAATGGGATTAGATTGCCGCCGGACGTAACTAAAGAGTTGTTGCGGATGGCGGAGGCGCTGTGTTGTCAAAGAGGGGTTGTAAGCGGCTGAGACGTTGGGATTTTCGCTATCTCTACCTGGCGCCAGTGCTGGGGTTACTACTGGCAGGGTCCCCAGGGAGTGCGGTGAAAGGCGGCAGATTTGGCGCTGCCGATTTGCCCATCGTAAAGGCGACGGCCACGGCACAACTCAGCGCCGCTGGGGAGATCCAACTACATGCCATCATGGACGCGGCCGAACTTGCCGACCTTCACTGGCCGGCTTTTGGGAAATATCAAGGTGAGGTCAGGGAGTTCTACGACTCCTCAGAGCGATCGCTGCCTTGGATGCGCCCAACTGGACCAGGTCCACAAGCCCTTGCGATCATTCGACTCCTGAACCATTCCGATAGCGAGGGCCTTTACCCGGAGGATTACGACGTTCCCCGATGGGAAGGCCGCCTCCAGGCCCTGGGCCAACGCGACCCGGCACCGGAATCAGATCGGGTTCGGTTCGACGTCGCCCTGACAGTCTCGGTCATGAGATATATCTCTGACCTGCATCTGGGACGAGTGAATCCACACCTCATTCTTCACGATCTGGCCCTCGATGATACGAATTTCGACCTGTCTGGATTCCTGCGAGATAAGTTGGTAAACGCCTCCGACAAGGACATCCAGATCGCCATCGAAGCAGTGGAACCGCCGTTTCCTACGTACCATAGAACCAGGAATGCGCTTGGGACGTACCTCGAACTGAGTCGGCGCGATGACGGCGAGCTTCTTCCAACTCCGCGGAAGGCAATCAAGCCGGGCGATTCTTATACCGGGTTATCACGATTGACCAGGCTTCTGGGTCTTTTGGGGGACCTTTCCGACAACGAGAAAGGCGTTGCGCATCCCGGTGTGTACGGCGAGCCGCTGGTCTCCGCGGTGAAGCGTTATCAGCAGCGCCACGGTCTCGAGCCCAATGGTCTGATCAACTGGCAGACATTGCAAGACCTCAACACCCCACTGAACCAGCGTGTTGCCCAGCTCCAGCTCACGCTGGAGCGCCTGCGCTGGATGCCGCATCAGTTTCAACGCCCGCCTATCGTCGTCAATATTCCTGAGTTCCGTCTTCGCGCGGTTGATGAACAGTATCACTGGGTGCTCTCCATGAAAGTCGTCGTGGGCCGGGCCTACAGGAACCAGACTCCGGTCTTCACATCGGGCATCAAGTCGGTTATTTTCTCGCCTTACTGGAATGTTCCGCTATCAATCGTGCGTGCCGAACTGTTGCCCGACATCCACAGAGACCCCGCCTATCTTGTAAGGAACCGTTATGAAATTGTGGACAGTGCAGGCGCCGTCGTAAGTCAGAGTGCGGTCACTGAGGGGATCGAACGCCAGCTCCGTTCCGGAAAGCTGGGCATTCGACAAATGCCTGGTCCGGACAATGCCTTGGGATTGCTGAAATTTGACTTCCCAAATGCGCATGACGTTTACATGCATGGCACGCCTGCCACGCAGCTGTTTTCGAGATCTCGACGTGATTTCAGCCACGGCTGCATCCGCGTCGAGGATCCGGTCGCGCTCGCTACCTGGCTTCTCCGCGATCAGCCGGGATGGACTGCGGCTCATGTCCGCGCCGCCACGCTTGAAGGGAAAACCTTAAGAGTGGATCTCGAACGACCGGTTCCGGTGCTGATCGTATATGGAACCGCTCTGGTGATGGAAAACGGTGAAGTTCATTTCTTCCGAGATATCTACGGCCAGGATGCTCTTCTGGAAAAGGCCCTGCTCACCAGGTCGCACTCGGAGTAAAACAATGCTAACGATCAGTGACGGTGATCACCTACGCCGGTGATCAATGCCACCGCGTACCTACCAGTATTTCTGCGACCATGAATCGTGCAGGTCGTGAAATGAAGAGTATGGACAGGAATCTCGTTCACATCACTCCCGCGAAGCGACTGGCCTACACCTTTGTCGGTCTTCTGGCCGGTGATGTGATGCTGCTTTTCTTTCTCCTCAGACATGCGCTCCACGCCACGCTGTTCGCGGGAGAACCTGTGCTTCGAGTTGGAGACGCGCTTCAATTGTTTGTCCTCTATGCTGCCTTCTCAATCCTGGGCTGGGTATTGATAGGCCTGCCCACAGCGTTGATTTTCCCCGCAGGCTTCATCACCCGCCTGTCGTGGCCCTTCGCCCTGATTGTGGGTGCAGCCCTTGGACCGCCTGCCCTGCTCGTGATCTTTATCCTATTTGGTGACGCTCACGTTTACTTCCGCAACGCCGCTGAAACAGGCACGCTGTTTGGTTACTCCATGCTGGTTTCCACCATCGCTTTTGTGGTGTATCTCGCCTTGCTTCGCAGAGACATGAACAATGGACCGGCCTTGTCACAGCGAATCGCCCATCAGGCGTAAGCCTCTATATCGGTTGCTCTTTCCAGACTCGTCAGCGTAGCGCCGCTATGGAAGCGGCAGAACCGATGGCCATGAGGGCCAACCATGCCGGCGTGAGTACTCGAAATCTTCCCCGTCCAATCGCAGCCCCCAAGAGTAGCTTCAGAATCGTGTTGGACAGTATGCCAATGGCAATCGCCTGAGCCGCGACCGGGATCGATATCTGGCCTCCGGCGCTCTTGGCCATGGAGATAGTGAGCACGTCCACATCGGTAAGTCCGAGAACGGCGCCCGAGAGCAGCAAACCAGTTTCTCCCCAGTGCGAGCGAACTGCGGATACGGCAAACAGGACAACCTGAAACAACACTGTCATCTGCAGCGCGGAGATCACTTGAAGCGGGTTGGAGGGGGCTGGCACTTCAGTCTTCTCTTGGCTGCGCTTTAGTCCGATCAGGACAATAATCGTGCCCACGAGAAAGGGTGCCGCCAGATAAGGGAGCAGCGCCCAGGCGAGTGCGGGTCTAAGGATGGCAGTCGCAACCAATACCCTCAGATTCATCACACTGCAAGCCGCCACAACTCCGACCGAAAGCGGGAGCGAAGAATTCCGGTCCTCCCGGCTTAAACGCGCAAAGGTAAACGCGACCGCCGTAGAAGAGACGAATCCGCCCAGCAGGCCGGCCACGGTGTAACCGCGCCCGGTGCCAACAAGGCGACGGGCGACGTAGCCGATGAAACTCAGCCCTGAGAACAAGAGTACGAAGAGCCAGAGCTGGCGGGGCCGGATTCCTCCAAAAGGACCGTACGGGCCAGGCGGCAACAGAGGAAGGATGACAACTGCCATCACCGCGAATCGGACACCCGCTCGCAAACCGGCATCGTCGATGCGGGCAATTAACGCGTGCAGGCGTGACTTTTCTACGAGGAGAAGCGTAGTGAGGGCCACAATGGCACTGGCCAGCACCAGGTAACCCGTTCCGGAAAGAACGCCGGTTGATAACACTACCAGAGCGGCGACCTCGGTCGTGCCGTCCACTTCCCGTCGGCTGGCAGCGACATACGCAACCACGACTAAAGCTGCGGCGCCGGCGAGCAGAACCATCGCCACGGACTGGAGGCCGAGGACCCAGAGCCAGCCCGCGATACCCCCCAATCCGCCCAGCAAGGTAAAAGTTCGAAAGCCCGCAAAGTGAGCTTGCGGGCCGCCGGCGTGGCCAGACCGCTCGCGTTCCAGACCAACTGCCGCGCCGCCCAGAGCTGCGATCGCGATGCCCACTACGCTCTGGGGTTCAGGACTCATAATTAAGACACCGAACCAGCATGGACTGAGTGAGGCCCCAATCCTACCGCATCGCGGTCGATTCCCGAACCTCTGCCCGACACGGACGTTACGTGGGCCCATTATTGTTGAGACTGGGAATGACCACAGGCGTCACAGCGTGACGGCGGTTCCCTCTAAACATTTATCCCGTGACCGTCAGGACAGGGCACCTGGCTTCGCAAATCACATTGTGCGTGAGTGCCCAGGGCAAGCGCGCACTCATTCGGGGAGTGGGTTTCCGGTTCGCTCCCATGACGATCAGGTTCACGTCATGAGCCGCCGCTGTTGCCAGAACCCCTTCTGGCAGGAAACCGGTTCTTACTACGTATGTGGGTTGACTTGTCAGCTTCGCTGCCGACGGAACCAGTTGCCTCAGTTTTCTCCCGCTCTCTTCTGTGACCATGGTCTGCCATTCGGTCAGTTCCTTTGCGGCGTAAACCCCTGGACAGTAGGCGCCTGGGCCCATGTCTGAAACCGGCATCGGGGGCACCATGTGCACAAGGATAAGCTTGGCCTGGTAGTCCTCTGCCAGAAAAAGGGCATACGCCAAGGCCCTGTCCGCAGCGGGACCAAAATCAGTTGCCATGAGAATGGTCCCGAATTTGACCTTTCCATCGTTTACCGGCGGAACATTAGGTCCGACGGTAAGCACCGGACATGGCGCCTGGCGCAATACCTCCTCGGCAACCGATCCGAGCGCGAGTTTTTTCAGTCCTCCGCGGCCGTGAGTGCCCAGGACCAGCAGATCGGTATTCTCCCGTCGAATGATCGACGAAATCACATCCCAGGCCGGGCCTTGCAAGAGAATCAGATGTGGATTGAGGTCTTTAATGCGTGCCTCATTGGCCAGGCGCCCCAGCTCCTCCTCAGCCTCAAGCCGCTGACGGTCGAGTTCTCGAGGCAGGGGATCCCAGGTGATTGTCGCCGGTACTTCCGAAGGAATCGCATGAACGATCGACAGCTCGGACCGGTACCGCCGCACGATCGGGAGCGAATAGGCAAGGGCTCGCTCCGAGGCAGCCGAGAAATCTGTGGCCACAAGAACGTGCTTGAAACCAGCATGTTGATCTTGTTCCCGTATCTGGGCGACGCCTGACATGAGTTTCCCTCCAGACTTCGCCTCCAGACTATCCAAAGCGCCCGCACCCTCACGTGATCGGCCTTACCGTGGCAGGTGATGCTCGTCACCGCGTCACTCCCGATGGAATGTCATGGTTAGCAACGCGGGGCTTGATGGAAGGACCTGAATTGGGAGCCCGCTGACAGGTTATCCGGCCCCTGCCGCTGTTGACCGGGCCCGGGCGGGGCTGTTTGCGGGACTTGAATCGCCAAAAGGAGTTGTTATGAAACGTATTGCAACTTTACTGCTTTGCCTGGCTTTTCTCGGAGCGTTGAGCTTGGCCCAGAATCCACCCGAGCAGCCTGGTACAGGTAGCCGGATGAGCCAGGACCAGACCTCTGGCACGGGCATGATGGGCATGCATCACACGCACGACATGTCCAAGATGCACGAACAAATGATGAAAGACATGCAGAACGATCTCGACAACATGCGTTCCAACCTGCGAAAGATGAAAGATCAAATCGGCAAAGTGTCCGACCGGGGGACGAGGGATCAGCTCCAGCTCAACATCGACATGTGGCAGTCCCTGGTGGATCACATGGATAAACACATGGCCGCAATGAAAAATATGATGGGAGCCCACAAGGGGCCGCCTGGGATATGAAGT
>DATGYF010000226.1:0-2255 GCA_035298145.1 Terriglobales bacterium
GACAAACTGGAGGTCTGAACCGTACGCCAGGAGCAGGTCGCGGGCGGCGTCGTTGAAGAAATAAACTACATCGCCTCCGAAGCGGTCCTTGAAGCGGCGGCGTTCGTCGAGGGCGAACGGGCTTACCGAATACACTTTCAAATCTCTCGATTCACCCAAAGCCGCGCTCAAGCGGCGTTGGAATGCGAGCGCGCCCAGCCGCACTTGTGCCATGGTCAGCGCCACCACGTGATACGCCATAGAGAACTGAGAATGGCAGACGATGGGCCGGCTGTCCAGCGGGGCGCGTGCAGGGCTCCCCTGAACCAAGGTTTGCTCTAGGCAGAAGCGCAGCGGGTCGTGCACTCTGCTTTTATGGGCATGAGCAGTAGTAACCAGGGTGGACCGCGGCTCACTGTCGGCTGGTCCCAGGTGCAGACGTATCGGGTGTCAGCCAAATTTTTCAGGCTGGCGGAACTGCGCAAGCTTAAGCAATGCGAACAGGTGGCGGCGGTTTGTTATCGGGTGCGCGGCGGCGTCATCGAGTTCCTCCTGGTCCAGACCGGTAAGGGACGCTGGATTTTCCCCAAAGGCAGCGTCGAGCCCGGGCTCACTCACGCCCAGGCTGCCGCCCTCGAGGCGTTCGAAGAGGCCGGCGTGCATGGCCGCATGGAGGAAGCCTGTTTCACTCGGTACCTCCGCCGCAAGCGGCCCAAGGTGCGGGATTCCGCGGTGAAATCCAGCCGGAAAGACCTTCCTGTCAATGCCCATCTTTGCGAGGTCTTGCGGCTCGTCCCGCCGCAGGAGCCCAATCGAAATCCCAGCTGGTTTTCTGCCGAAAAAGCCAAGCGGCGTTTGCAGGAAGACCGCGCACCCGATTTTGGCGCCGAACTCGCCAACGTGATCGATCGCGCCGTGGCTCGCATCCGTCGATTGCGCAGCCGGACTGCTTCGATTCACAGCCTGCAGAAAGTACAGTTCATCGATATTGACAGAGTCCAGGAGAAGGCGGGTCGAACCCGGGCTGCTCGAACGGGATGAGCCTCGCGGTTCAGGAAAAGTAGTTGCTTATCACTTCAGCCATCCATTGCGGCTGCCGCACTCGATCCGGATCGGGCTCGAATTCGCAGACGTACGTCCCGGTGGCCAGGCCGGACACCGGATCAGGTGCTGTCATGTTACATTTACGGCAACGCATCCTGAAAGTGGACCGGTTCTACAACTCCTGCGGCGAGGTGTCGATGCTGCATCGGAGCAGGCCCCGGCTTTTCGCTGGAGGAAATTATGCCCGGTCGGAAAAGGCTTCAGCAGTCAGGGACCGATGGCGGCATTAACCCGGAATTGCTCGTGCTCCGCAGCGACGCGGGACGGGTGCGAAACGTCATTCAGAAACTGACGCCTCCATACCGCATGGTCCTGGTGCTGCGCGACATGGAAGGGTTTTCCGACGAGGAAGTCGCCGCGATCACCGGGCTGCGTTCCGGCACGGTGCGTGTGCGTCTCCATCGCGCCCGGCTTCTTGTCCGAAAAGAATTAATGAAAGCGGTGAAGCCAAATGGCGGCAAGGCCCCAGCCGTTTCGCGCGCGCGGGTTCCGGCCCAACCGGCCCGCTGCAAAGCCACCCTCGCCGAACTTTCGGACTATCTCGACGGCAAGCTGAAGCATCCGCTTCGCCAGGAACTGAAGCGGCACCTGAAGAGCTGCCAGCCGTGCCAGGCGTTCCTGGCCAGTCTCAAGGCCACGGTCGAGCAATGCCGCAGATCACCTGCAGAAGGCCTGAACCGCAAGCGAACCGCCAGACTACAATCAAAAGTCCTGGCAGATTACGAACGCATGATCGCAAAAAGCCGCCGCCGCTAATCATGAACTCCCGGGGTGTGCCCCGGTCCTCCGGAAGTCGTCAGTCGTCGGTACCCAGTTGTCAGCCAATCCCGGGTATCGGTCGCGGGTTTTGACGACTGCCGACCGACGACTGACGACCGCTCCAGCCCGGCTAGTGCGACCCAGCGGTGGGGATAATCAGCTCCGCTGCACCTTCGATCACAATATGCACGGGAAAAGAAACGGTGCAGCGACTGTCGCTGAGATCAAGCATGACCTTATTGCCGTCAAGAAAAAATCTCCACGCGCAGGCAGGATCGGTAGCCGGACCGGTCTGAAAAGGCGGCCCCAGTTGGATAGGCGCGCGCGCCTGTGAGGACGGCGCCAGCATCACTGCCTTGTTAATCTGGGTGTCGCCGAGCATTTCAAAACTTAGCCACGCGAAAGCGATGCGC
>DATGYF010000227.1:0-17029 GCA_035298145.1 Terriglobales bacterium
CTGCGGCGCTTGTTGCGGAAGGCGTTCTTGGTGACAAAGCGAGTCAGGGTCATAACGAACTCCGGGAGCCTGCAGGACGGGCGCGGCCGAAACCGCAGGCAGCATTCTATCAGGATAGACGCAAAGTTCCGGCTCCCGTAACTGCGTCCCATCCCCGAAATCATGAAAATCAGTCCTCTTAGATAAGTAGAACGACGTTGGGACTCAGAAAGTTACGGGCAAAATGTCAAAAAGGTTCCATAATCTTCCTGCCTCTCCTTCCGCCCTCCGGAACTCCGGCGCCCTACACTATGTCGAACGAGCCCCGGAGAAATCGACACAGGCCAGTCGCCTTTTTTTGTCCCCCCCGGATTGTGATAGGTAACGATAGCTACCCCGGCCCGGGCAGCCCCATCAGTCGTCGGTCGTCAGTCTTCAGTCCTCCGGAAGGCCAGATTTTGCTGACGACTGACGCCTGACAAGTGACGACTGACGCCTGATGCTTAATTCTAGTGGTCAGTCCTCAGTTGTCAGTTCTCAGAAATCTGCTGACGACTGCAAGACCGACGACTGACGACTAATTCCCGGTTGCCTCTATTTGCCTAATCCACTAGCATGGCGCACGGAACTCACCGGAAACCGGCGGACGGAGGAGTATGGGCGAAACCGCGGCGCACCTCACCCACAAAGCACTGACCGGGATAGACATAGCAATTATTGCAGTTTACTTCGTTGTCATATTCGCCATCGGCTTCTACTTCGCCCGCAAGGAACGCACCTCGACCGACTACTTTCTGGCCAGCCGCAACGTGGGTTGGTTTGCCATCGGTGCGTCACTGTTTGTTTCGAATATCTCGACTGAGCACTTCATCGGGCTGGCCGGATCCGGAGCCAGTTCGGGCCTGGCGGTGGGCTCGTTTGAATGGCTGGCCTGCCTGATTCTGCTGGTCCTGGGATGGGTATTCGTCCCCTTCTACTTGCGCTCCAACGTCTTTACCATGCCTGAGTTTCTGGAGCGGCGTTTCAGCCGGTCCTGTGCGGTGTACCTGGCGGGGATTTCCATCCTGGCCTATGTCTTCACCAAGATTTCCGTGCACTTATACGCTGCCGCGATTGTGCTGGAGCGGGTAGTGGGCTGGAGCCCGCTGACCGCTGCGGTCATTCTGGTTATCGCCACTGGTATTTACACCATTGCCGGAGGACTGGCCGCGGTCATTTATACCGACCTGGTGCAGACCCTGATCCTGATTTTCGGCGCCGTCATTCTGACCGTGATCGGAATGCACGAGGTGGGGGGATTTGCCGGTCTGCGCGCCGCCCTGCCCGCCAGCTACTTCCACATGGTCAAGCCCATGAGCGATCCCGACTTTCCCTGGACCGGAATTTTCTTCGGCGCGCCCATTCTCGGCATCTGGTATTGGTGCACCGACCAGGTGATTGTGCAGCGCGTGCTCTCGGCCAAGGACGAAGGACACGCCAAGGCCGCTACCATTTTTGCCGGCTTTCTCAAGATTCTCCCCGTATTCATGCTGGTGCTGCCCGGCTTGATTGCGGTCGCGCTCTATCGCGACCTGTTCAAGTTCGGTCCCAACGGCGAAGTGCTCAACGGGGACATTGCTTATCCCACGCTGATCATCAATCTGCTCCCGACTGGACTGGTCGGCGTGATGATCGCCGCCCTGCTGGCGGCATTGATGGGGGCGATGAGTTCGGTCTTCAATTCGGCTTCGACCCTGGTCACGCTCGACTTCTATAAAAAGATCAAGCCCGACGCGAGCGAAAGGCAGCTGGTCGGTTTCGGCCGGGTGATGACCGGCGTGATGGTTGTGCTCGGTCTGGCCTGGGTCCCGTTCATTCACCTGATCAGCAGCCAGCTCTATATTTACCTGCAGAGTGTGCAGGGGTACATCAGCCCGCCCATTGCGGCCTGCTTCATCCTGGGAATTCTGTGGCCGCGGCTGAACGCGCAGGGAGCGATCACTTCACTGCTGACCGGTTTCGTCATGGGCGCGGCACGCTTTGTGCTCGAGTTGATGGACCGCGCCGCCGGCGGCCATGCCTTCGACAATGGGTTTCTGCGCGGCCTGGTGGACATGAACTTTCTGCACTACTCCATCCTGATGTTCGTGATCTGCTGTGCGGTGCTGATCGGAGTCAGCCTGGCGACGCCGGCGCCAGATCGCCAGAAACTTGCCGGTCTGACCTTCGCTACGGTCGGCGAGAAGATGGACGTCACCCTGGTGCTGGGACACAAGCCCGCAGCCGAGACCGCGGCCGAGCACCGGCTCAACGTGATTTTCAGCCTGGCACTGCTGGCCACCGTGATCGGACTCTGGTTCCATTTCCGGTAATTTGGGATGGAGGGCGGGCGTCTCGCCCGTCCCGCCGGGCGGGACGCCCGGCCTCCACGAAGTACGGAACTCCGCAATGGCGCGCATCCGCAGCCTCAGGCCCAACGTCACTCGCGAAGAGGCGACCGAGCAGTTCTCCTCCGGCGCGTTCGATTTCCTGCGCGACACTACCTTCGGCCCGCTGCGTTCGGTAGCTGAGTTCTACATTCCCTTCCGCCTCTTCCAGATCGAAATCCTGAACGGCGGTAAGCGCGACTTGCGCGTGTTTGGCCTGGACGCGGTGAACGGGTCGCTGGATCTATATCACTTCGAGCAACTGCCGGGCGAGCGCGAAGTGCTTTATCTGGAGACGCGCAACTGTACCGAGCCCCTGCTGGGAGAAGCCGAAGCGGAAAAGATTGTCATCGTCAAAGTGCAGCGGCTGCTCTTCACCACGGGATTCTTCCGCGTGCGCGATCTCCATATATCCGCCGAGCCCGTAGCCGGCGAAATCTATGTGCCTTATTGGGTGGGATTTCGCGGGCGCGGAGTGCGGGCGCGCCTGGCCATGATCGACGCGGTGCGGCGCAAGCCCGAAGGGGCCAAGGTGCGGCAGTTGCTGCGTGCCTGGCTGACATCTATCCGCTCGGCTTAGTCGAGAACCGGGCCCTGGAAGCGGAGCTCCTGCCTTCGCGTGGAGCAGCGCCTACGGAGTTGCCGCGAACTTCACGGCATCTGGCGGCGGCGCTCATCATGCAGCAAAATGATATTGGATGATTTTTTCGCGTTCGACCCGCAGTCGCAACTTCCTTGACTGGTTACTTGTAAGCAGCTCTCATTTTTGCTTGAATCACCCCACGCGGGGTCATCGTGAAAGTCTACAACATCACCGGCTATCTGATAATTCTTCTCTACATGCTGGCTTGTATGTATTCGGCCCCCACCCGCTTGGGTCCTTGGGTTGGACTGTTGATCGGCGGAATTTATTTCATCTTCTGCTGGTTCCTCGCCGGGTTGTATCTGGCCGATGTTCTTCATCTCGGAATCGCGCATCGTTCCCTCGACTATCGGGAATGGTTTATCAAACTCGTCACCATCGTGAATAACATCTTCGGAATCTATGTCGATCCGATCGCCTGGGTGAATCGCCATCGCTTGCATCATAAGAATGCTGACCATCCCGGGGATCCGAATAAACTTTCAGAGGACGGTTTCTGGCGAACCATGTATCTCTGTGTAATGCCGTATCGATGTAAAGAGAATCTGGCGACTGACGAGATTCTGCAGTCCTGGTCGTTTCGGGTCGTCGCCAATCCGTGGTTCGCGATCGTTGCGCAAGCCTGCAGCTTCTATCTCTTATGGAAGTTAACCGGAAATCTGACGTTTGTGCTGGTGATGTGGTTTGGAATGCGAATTTTTGCACTGTGGGTAAATATGATCCAAAACTATTGGACCCACACGCGACTCTTTGGATACCGCCGGTATCCCGATGAACACGACAACGCGATGAACATTGGCGAGTGGCTGCCCGTAACGGCGACTTTTAGCGCCTGTCTCCAGAATAATCATCACCACTATCCGAGTCTTTTGCGGTTAAGCCACGACGAATCTGAGTACGACTTTGGATTGTTGACCGTCAGAGTCATGAAATATCTTGGTCTGGTGAAGGCAACGACAAGGGGCGCACTCGTACCCCACGACGTTTCATTGGACGTACTAGGTTTTTAAGACGCTCTTTTTCCTGATAGTGAATGGTTCAATCGTTTGCCCCCAGAAGCGGGGCGCAATTTCTTCGCCGTCCAGCCCGTAACGTTCCGGCCATTCGTCAGGATAGTAATAGGTCCCGAAAATTCTATCGATCCATGGAAAGTGGATGGCAAAGTTCTTGTCGATCCCCTCTTTTTGAGAGGTATGGTGCCAATGATGATATCGGGGCATCACCAGATACTTTTCCAGCCACTTGGCATTTGGACCGAAATTGCAATGGGTCCAGGTTGCGTGAAGGGTAACAAAAATCAGATACGCGAAAATGATCGATTGCGAAAATCCAAACATGAGAGGAACGAGGATAAATCCGCGGACCAGGGTGTCGTCGACAAAGTGAGAGCGCGAGCCCGCGATCCAGTCCAGCGCCTTCGAAGAGTGGTGAACCGCATGAAAGCGCCATAGAAAAGGCACTTTGTGTAACGCCAGGTGAATGAAATATTCCGCCACATCCGCAACCACAACCGCCAGGAAAAATTGCAAAAGCCAGGGCATTCGAGCGATGACGTGTTGCAGGGCCGGAACGCCCAGGTATTTCGTGGCTTGAGTCGCGGGCAACAAGACCAGAAAAGATAAGACCTGAATTGGGAGATGAGTGGACATGAAGTACACCACATCCAAAGTCCACTCGCTCCTGAATGTTCCTTGTTCTGGATACTGGGGCCAGAGTGTTTCGAGGGGCACGTAGATGATTGCCATCAAAAACATATCAAGTAAAAACCAGTCGAGCCCGATGGCCGGCCCATCGCGCAGGGTCTCGTTGATCTGTACGCTGGATCCTCCCCAGGCCGTTGCGGCAATGGCAAGCAACAGGCCGGTGAATGCCAGAGTCTTTTTCTTGCGCAGAGCCGAAGAAATGATTCCGAATATGAATGCCCCCACGATGAGGCATTGGATCAAAACCCGCATGGCGAACATCGGATAGTGGGAGCGCAGTTCAGGAGAGGTGAGTAGCTGGGGGAAGTGCAGGCACAAAACTGCTCCGAATGAAAGGGATCCAAAAAAGGCGGATAATATCCCGCTCCACCAGCCGGTCCCAAAACCAGTATGCTCTGCATCGCCAAAAAATTCATTGAGTTTTCGTTCGATCACGAAGCCTCCTGGTCTAAAACCCCATAAATCCTCGCGGAATGTCCATCATCAGCCCAACGGTTGGCGTGATGGACAAAAGTACCGATCACAATTTTAGGAGTCAACGAAGAGGCGAACAAGTCTGCCTTCACACTCAAGTAACTCCTGGATGATGTCCCCTTCGGAAGCACTCCTTCTGCGTGGCTGGCATAATCAGTTTTCTCCGGGTTGTGAGTGTACGCGCGATCCTTTGCCAACTACAAACCTATCTCCCCGCAATTCCTCCGGGTGGCTTGACGAACCTTACATCCCGATGGCCAGGGAGGGGACTCAAATTGCGCCCCTCTCTGCCGCTTCTGTTCCAGGGGATGTATCGCCACGAGTTTTGGGTGCTGTCGACGTGCGGGGAGCATGTGCAGGAAACAGCGGGAGATGGCTGGTGTTATCACGTCGCTTAGTGACCTGTCGGGTGTTTGATCGTGTTACCTCCGTAACTGGGAGGCGGGTCCAAAAAACGACTTTTGCCATTAAGATTCACTTAGAAACCGCGTACCCCCAAATCCGGCACGCTTCCGCGGCGCGATGGAGACGAGTGTGAAAACTGCATCCTTGATACTGGTCTTATTCTGTCTTGCGCTGTCAGCGGCGTGCGGTAAAGGCGGGCAAGCCACGTTCTCTCAGGGAGGAGGATCTGGCGGCGGCGGTACGCCTCCGCCGACTCCGTCACTGGTTTCTTTGCGCGTGTCGCCGGGAGTCGCCTCCGTGGTCCCGGGAGCGAGCCAGCAGTTTACTGCTACGGGTCAATTCTCCGATGGCAACAGCCGCGTCTTGACCACATCTTTGACCTGGTCCACTTCGGATGCAAGCGTAGCCGCGATCAGCAACACCGGCCTGGCGAATGGCCTGGTGGCTGGTGTGGTGACCATTACCGCGAAGTCAGGAACGATAAGCGGTACGGCGACTCTCAATGTGACCGGCGCCGGCGCAAACTTGACGTCCATTAGTGTGGTGCCCGCGGCCAGTTCGATTCCGGTTCACACGACCCAGCAATTCTCAGCGACCGGAAGCTACGCGGACGGCAGCAGCAGCGACCTGACAGCCCTGGTCACGTGGAAGTCCGGTTCCACGGCGGTTGCCACCGTTGATATCAATGGCATCGTCACCGCCGTCGCGCCAGGTACGAGCACCATATCGGCAAGCATCGGCGGAGTTACCGGGTCGACGACCTTAACGGTCAATGCTCCAACGATTTCTTCGATTTCCATAACTCCGGTGGACTTGACTCTTGCCATCGGCATCAACCAGCAGTTCACCGCCACCGCAACTTACTCGGACGGATCCACGCAGGATCTGGCCAGTGGAGTGACTTGGAGCTCTTCCTCCAGTTCTGTGGTCAGTATCAACGGTTCTGGCGTAGCGACGACCGCGGGCGCTGGACAGACCACGATTACGGCGACCGTGGGGTCCCTGAGCGACACCACGACCGTGACCGTTGTTCCGGCGCACCTGATATCCATTGATGTTGAGCCGAAGGCGGTTGCGATTGCCATGGGTACCGAACAGCAGTTCAGCGCAGTAGGAACCTTTGACGATGGCAGCACGCAGCTTTTGACATCGGTGACGTGGACGTCATCGCTTCCTGGGACAGCGACCATCAACCCCTCGGGCCTGGCCACGGCGGTAGGAACAGGATCGTCCACCATCAGCGCGATTTCCGGTTCGGTCACGGGGACTGCCTCGCTCAGCGTCAGCAGCGCGGCGTTGGTGTCGATCGCAGTCACCCCGGCAAATTCCAGTATGGCCGTCGGGACTACCAAGCAGTTCACGGCTACCGGTACCTTCAGCGACAGCAGCACGCAGGACCTTACGCTTTCAGTCCTTTGGGGTTCCTCGAGTCCAGCGACTGCAACCATAAACAATCTAGGTTCGGTCGGCAGTCTGGCCACAGGCACAACCAATATCTCAGCCACGCTGGGAGCAATCAGCGGGTCCACAACCTTGACGGTTTCGACCGCCCACCTGGTATCCATCAGCATCAACCCGAGCAATCCCCGAATCGAGAAGGGAACGACGCTGAAATTCACCGCGGTGGGTACGTTTAGCGACGGCAGTACTTCCAGCAGCCTGAGCGGCTTGTCATGGAAGTCCTCAAAACCGAATATTGCCCAGGTTCGCGGTTCCGGTCTGGCCCACGGCAAGAAGGCCGGAACGGTGACTGTTTCGGCCAGCTCGGCGGGAATCAAGGGCACGACCACTCTGACCGTGGGAACGGGCACCCTCACGTCGGTCGCGATCACACCTCTGGATTCATCCGTGGCCCTGGGGAATACCCAGCAGTTCACTGCAACCGGGTCGTTCAACGATGGAACCACTCAGGACATAACGCTTACCACACACTGGAGCTCATCTTCGGCCAGTGTGGCGACGATCGCGAATGCGCCGAGCGTGGGCGGTCTGGCAACAACTCATGGGGTCGGGACAACGTCAATCGGAGCGAATGCCAAAGGAGTGACCGCCTCAACCACCATGACCGTGCAGTAAACCGATTGATGAATGGACAAGGTGACGTAAGACGGGGCGCCGTAAATCGGGAAAGATCGCCCGACATTTACCGGCGTCCCGGCTTGTCACCAAACTTTCTCAGCGGCCCTACCCGCTGAGTGTCGCACGGGCGGAAGCCCAGGTTCCCAGTCCCTTATTCCGGCCTGAAAGCCGGCTTCACTCTTCGATCCTTCCAGTCATGATCTCCTGTCACCGTTGTGGAAATCTTTTGCCCGGCAGCGTACTATCTCAGCCCTGTTTGGAAAGGAACCCGCGAACATGATGCTAGGCATGTCGCTCTCGACCTTTACCGCAGTGCACGTCATCATCAGTCTGATAGGGATCGTTTCTGGTTTCATCGTCCTGTCCGGGTTTCTCTCCGCGAAACGGCTCAACGGCTTGACCGCTCTCTTTCTGCTGACCACCGTGCTGACCAGCGTGACCGGGTTCGGTTTTCCTTTCGATCATCTCTTGCCCTCGCACAAAGTCGGTATCATTTCGCTGGTGGTGCTGGCGATTGCGATCCTGGCGCGCTACAGCTTCCACATGGCGGGTAAGTGGCGCTGGATTTATGTGGTGACGGCCATGATTGCGCTCTATCTCAACGTTTTCGTGCTGGTGGTGCAGTCCTTTGAGAAGGTGCCGTCGTTGAAGGCTATGGCTCCCACCCAATCGGAGCCGCCCTTCCTGGTCGCGCAGCTGGTGGTGCTGGCGTTGTTTATCGTGCTCACCATTTTTGCGGTGAAGAAATTCCACCCCGAGGTTGGCCCCACGCCTTAACCAACGGATTCACCGGCCGAGGCAGTCGCGTGATCTTGGTTCGCGGGCGCAAGCCCCACTTGATCTGGGATGAACTGTGTACACGCAAGCATCGCCTACAACTATTCCGTCAGGTTCAGCGCTTGCAAAATCGGTCCAGAGTAACTTCATTGCCCCTGGTTCTGGCTGGCGGATGGGCCAAAGCCGCAGCGTCCGCGCATGCCTTGCCGGAAACGTTCCCGCTCCTCCGGGCTCATGTGCGACCACCGCTCGGCCATGCGACGGCGGAAATTGGAGCGGTGAGAACCGTGGCGCCCAATTCCGCCGAACAGGATCCGGCACAACGCCAGAATCCCAACCGCCTGCCAGAAAGTAATCAGGCGCCAGCCGAAGAGGGGTGGAAGCAGCCAGTTCCACAGCTGCATGACTATTTCGCCGCCGATGGCGATGAACAGCAGCATCCCCAGAATCGCCAGCGGAGCAATCAAGATTATTCTCTTCCATTTCTTATTCATGTTCAGTCCCTCATGTTTTCGTAAATTCGTCGTATATCGTTTGCAGTCGTTCGCGCAGATGCAGAACCGCATAGCGTTTGCGCGAGAGGAGCGTATTCACGCTCACCCCGGTCTCGGCCGCCATCTGCCTGAAGCTGCGTCCTTCGAGTTCGTGCCCCACAAACACCTCGCGCTGGTCCGGCGGGAGTTCGGCAACCGCCAGCTCGAGTTCTTCAAGAAGCATGCGGCGGGCGTAAAGCGCCTCCGGGCCGGCATCGGGCGAGGGCAACAGATCTTCGAACGGAAGCGGTTCGTCATCATCGTCGCCTGCGGCGCCAGTCTCGCTGAAACTCTCCGGCCTTTTCTTGCGGAAGAGATCAGTGATGCGGTTACGCGCCACGCGAAACAGCCATCCGGTGAGGTGCTCGATGGGCATAAGCATGCGATTGGCTTCTACCAGTTCATAGAAGACGTCCTGCAGAATGTCCTCGGCGTCGCGCGGGTCGGGCACGCGGCGTCGAATAAAATTGCGCAGCCGGGACTGCTCCCGATTCACCACTTCGGAAATCCGCTGGTCCGGTTCGATTGCCATCCGCTCCAGGCTCGCCGCGTGCTTCCTCTACCTCTGTTGACGAATGAGGGGGTGCGGATATTGTAGGGCGGCTGTCCCCACGTGTTTTTTGGTAAGCTCTCTTCGCACTGAAACTTCGACGTAAATAGCGGACAGGAGAACCATGCTCAATCGCCGCAGCTTCATCATCGCCAGTGGGCTCACCGCCCTCGCCTCCACCAGAGTGCTGGGTGCAAACGATACCGTGCGCGTCGGAGTGATTGGAGCCGGCGGCCGGATGCGGAACCTGCTGGACGCCGCCGACAAGCTGGGCCGTTACCAGATCGTGGCGGTGAGCGATGTGTACGGGCCGCACCGCGATGCCGTCCGGGAACGCTCTAAGGGAGTGGCGACCACCCATCTGGATTATCGGGAGGTACTCGCAACCGACGTCGATGCGGTGTTCATCGCGTCGCCCGACCACTGGCATGTTCGCATGGCGGTCGATGCCCTGGCCGCCGGCAAAGACGTTTATCTGGAAAAGCCTGTTACCCACACTATCGAGGAAGGCGCCGCGCTCACCCGCGCCGTGCGGTCCAGCAAGCAGATTCTGCAGTGTGGCATGCAGCAGCGCAGCTGGACCCACTTTCGCGACGCCGTGGACCTGATCCAGGCCGGCAGCCTCGGGCGCGTTCCGCAGGTGCGGACCTATTGGTGGCAGAACTATCACCGGGACTGGGCGCCCAAGCCCATCGACACGCAGGCGCTCGACTGGAAGCTTTGGCTCGGGTCCGCTCCCGACCAGCCCTTCAGCGAGGAAAAATATAACCACTGGCGCTGGTTCTGGAATTTCGGCGGCGGCGCCATGACCGACCTGTTCAGCCACTGGATCGACGTGGTGCACTGGGCCATGAAATCCGACCAGCCGCGCGAGGCCCACATGCTCGCCGACAAATATGTTTTCGAGCAGTGGGAATGTCCCGACACCATCCAGGCGGCATTCCGCTATCCCGGATTCGATGTGGGGTACGACGGCATGATGAACTCTTCCGTCGATGACGGCGGCCTGGAGTTCCGCGGGACGGAGGCAACGTTAAAGCTCAATCGCAGCGGCTTCTCTGTCTATCGCGAGGGCGTGCAGGACGGGCAGAATCCGGTGCTCACAGAGAAAAGTTTCCGCGACGGCACCATTTCACACGTGGAGAATTTCCTGGCTTGCGTCAAGAGCCGCAAAGAGCCCAACGCGCCCGTGGAGACAGGGGTCGCCGCCGCGCGGGCCGGGCACATCGGCAACCTGGCCTTCCATCGCGGCGGCCAGACGGCATGGCCTCCGAAGGCCCAGGACCGCAGCTGAGTTTTACTGGCCGTGGCCCAGTTCTCGAATCCATATATTGCGGTAGCGAACCGGATTGCCGTGGTCCTGCAAGCTGAGCGGAAGCTTGTCCGGCGTGGGTTTGTAGGGAGGCCGCACGTGGTGGCCGGTGGGTCCAGATAACTCAACATTGTCCTGCACCAGCACTCCGTTGTGCAGCACGGTGACGCGAGCCGGGTGCAGCAGCTTGCCATCCTGGTCGAAGCGCGGGCCATGAAAAATGATGTCATAGCCCTGCCACTGTCCCGGCGGCCTGGAGGCGTTCACCAGCGGCGGAAATTGCGCATACACCGCCGAGGCCTGGCCGTCGGCGTAGGTTTTGCTTTGGTACGAGTCCAGCACCTGTATTTCGTAGAGGCCCATCAGGAACACGCCGCTGTTGCCGCGTTCCTGTCCCTCGCCCGTGGGAGGCGTGGGTTCGGTGAACTCAACGTGTAGTTGGCAATCCCCGAACGCCTGGCGCGTCTGGATGATCCCGCTGTGCGGCACTACTTCCATGTAGCCATCCGCTACTTTCCACTTCGCCGGCTGGCCATCCGCGCCCGTCCATTGGGCAAGGTCCTTGCCCGCAAACAACACGATGGCGTCTGATGGCGGACGGCCCGGCGAATCCTGCGTGCTCGCCGTTCCCGGTTCGATCACCGGGGGCACGGGACGGTCAGGGTCATTCGGCTTCCAGCGCTGGTCCACCTGCGCTACGGAAATCTGCGCCAGGCAAAGAGCTAACGCCAGTACGGAGAAGAGTGCTTTCATGGGCAGGCCTCCTTTTCAAGATACACGAGAAAGATGCGCCGGTGAGCGGCCATACCAGTGCGAATGTCAGTTCCCTGAGTCCAAAGCGCGAGGCATGCATCTACGTGGGGATGGAAGACTTGACGCGATTCAACCTGCAAGAAGCCATCGCAGTTCTGGGCCGCACTGCCGCCACCCTGGATGCCCTGTTGCGCGGGCTGCCCGACTCCTGGGTGCGCAGCAACGAAGGGAACGATACCTGGAGCGCGTTCGTTATCGTGGGCCATCTGATCGTGGGTGAACGCACCGACTGGATGCCCCGGGTGCGGATCATACTCGAGAGAGGAGAAGCGCGGCCGTTTGATCCCTTTGACCGCTCTGCGGAGAGCGAGATTCAAGGCAAGTCGCTGGAACAACTCCTGGACGAATTCGCCCGGCTGCGGCGGGAGAACCTGGCGGCGCTGCAGGCCCTGAATTTACAGCCTGACGATCTGGCGCGGAGAGGAAGGCATCCGGCACTCGGAGCGGTTACGCTAGCGGAACTTCTGGCGACGTGGGTGGTCCACGATCTCACCCATCTGCATCAACTGTCGCGCGTGATGGCCCACCAATACCGCGATGCAGTAGGCCCGTGGAATGTCTATCTGGGCGTGCTGAAGTGTGCGGGCCACAGCGCGCCGTAAGCGTCCTCACTGACGAGGGTGCCACCTCTAACCTTTGTTTGGGCGGGGAGCTGTGATTTCCATTTGGGCACGGAATCGGAGCCCCGAAAAATGGTTTAAGGCGGCGGGGTTCCACAGAATGAAGATATGCTCGCCACGAAAAATCCCCGCCCAAGCGAAGCCTGGACGGGGCACCTCGAGATTGGAGTTCAATTCGCGCCCACGTCAACATTGACGTTGAAGTGCAAAGCTTGAGGGTCGAGCGTTGGCGTGATCAGGTAGCTCGTCGACGAGTCGTAGTCAGACAAAGCATCCGGGGCATAAGACGGCGGATTGTTGTAACCGATGTCAGGATAATCCTGGTAGTAGTTGTACGAGGGCCAGGGCGAATACCAATAAGGGTTGTACCACCAGGGGTCCCAGCCGAAAGCCCAACCCGGTCCCCAATAGCTGCCCCAATACGGCCAGCCCACGCCAAAGCCCCAACCCCAGCCGAAGCCCGCTCCAAAAAAGCTACCTCCCCAACCGTAGTTGTAGTATCCCGGCCAATAGCCTCGATTCCAGCCGTAGCCGCGCCAGCCGTATCCTCCGTAGCGGTTCCCGCGCCAACCGTTTCCGTGCCAACCCCAACCACGGCCAAATCCCCGGTTGCCGAATCCGTGGTAGCCGCTAAAGGAATTGAAGCGCGAGCCACCAAACAGATGTGTGCTCGATGCGAATCGCGCATTCCCAAATGACCGGAACGTGGAATGACCCGAATGCGATCCAGCAAAAGAGGAACTGCCGAAAGTGGATCCGCCGAAGTGCGAGCCGCCGAAACCGGCGCCCCCGCGAATCGACCCTGATCGTGAAGACTGCACCACTCCCATGCCTCGAGAGGAGCCCCTGGAGGGGCCAAAGGAGTGCCAGACGCCGTCAGACCTTCCGCCGTTATGAGCGGAGAAGCCGGAGGAGGCGAAGTTTCCCGAGCTGCGTCCACCGCTGAAGCGCGAAGAACCGCTGCCGTTGCCAAAGGAATGCCAGCGGCCATCATTGATTCCGGAACGGAAATTCGATGAGTGGTTGCCGAAGGAACGATTGCTGAACGAACGGTTGCCAAATGACCCGGAATCGCGGCCGGACGAAAATCCACGGCCTTGCCCGGTCATGCCGCGCGAGGAACCGAACCCGCCGTACGAGCCCCCGCCTGCTGCCGAGCCGCCCCGGTTATAACTACCACCGCCAAAAGATCGGGTACCGCCACCGTAGGAGCGCATGCCTCCGTAGGAGCCGCCGCGATATCCGCCACCACTCGAAAACCCGCCACTGCCGCGGGAAGAGCCACCGCCGTGGAATCCGCTACCGCCGCTGTGAAAACCACCGCCGCTACCGCCACCATGGAAGCCCCCACCGCCTCCGCCGTGGAACCCGCCGCTGCCCCCACCGCCGTGGAATCCGCCGCCACCGCCGCCGTGGAAGCCTCCGCCGCCTCCACCGCCGTGACCGCCGCGCTGTCCGAATGCGGCATTGGGAGTGAGAGCAAAGACCGTGAAAGCAGCGAACGCGATGAGGGATCGAACCTGACCAGATATGCTCATGACCTCACCTTCCCTTCGAGCGCGGTAACGGACTTTCAATTGCAGAGTCTGCGAGCGGACTTGAATCCAATTCTCGTCCTGGTGCAGAAAGGGCCGCGGAACCCGTGCTGCTCGCGGAAACCGCCACGCTGAAAGATGCAGCTGGAATGCCAATGGGCGGCTGAACAATCAGCAATCATTAAACCCACTGTTCTCAGTATGTCAGAGCAGGTAAGAAATCTCGGGCGGGCGCCGGTGGCAGGCTGCGGCTGGCCCAATTCCACCACGGGTGGTGGTTTTCGGCCAGAGATAGACCCCCGGCGAGTCATTCCCGTTTCTGCTCAGTTACCGCTGTGCGGTTTGCGACTCGAGGCGGAACACAGTCATGCAACTTTTGTCCGCCCTCGAGGGTTCAATAGAGAGAGCGGAATCGTGCTGTTTTGGAGGAGAGCTTGAATACGTCTCATTTTTTTCATGGACGAAAGCGGTTGATCCAGGCCGACGGCATTGTTCTGGCGCTGGTGATTATTTGCGCGGCAGCGTTGCCGGCCAGCGCTCAGAGCGTGGCGTTCAGTCCCAATCAGGGCGAAAGCGACGGCGTCAGCGCCGGGGGAAAATGGATGGAGTTCCATTCCGAAGACAAGATGACCGGCGCCAAAAGGGTGCGCTTTGAAATTCTGTCGGATAACTATCTGAGAGAAGATCCGGACTATAAGCCCCGGATCCAATTGACCTGCACGAATGGCAAGTACACCGCCGCGGAGTTCAATCCCGGGATCCGTCTGGGCCCGCCCAACCGGCCGGGCTTCTGGGGACAGCCCCAGATGGAAGTCATGGTACGGGTTGACGATGCCCACAGCTACCACGGCTGGAACTGGATTCGCAATCGTTTCCTCTCCATGGACAAAGGCACCACCCGCGCGTTGATAGGCGCGCACATCTTCAAGATACAAATCCGCGGCCGCAACGGACCGGAAATCGCGGAATTCTCGCCCGCCGGCCTGGACCTCGCGCGGGTGAAGCAGGCCTGCGACCTGACAGCCAAGAAACCCAGTAGGGATTAGTACAGCCACACTATCCTGCCGCCGGGCCTCGCACCATGGTTACTTGTCTCCCCGGCTGTTTCGCTATGCAATGACAAGATAAGGAGGGAGCCATGGGTCGAGCATTGGGCTTCTTGGGAATCGTCATTGTGATGGCGGTGGGGATGTATCTATATTCCAACCAGTTGAAGGAAGCGTCGGCGCCTGGCGGGGCGGGCACTCCAACCGGAACCGCGAACATCGTGGGCGTGAAGAATGATCTCATCAGCATCGCCAACGCCGAGCGGGCATATTTCGCCACCGAACAAAAGTACGCATCACTTGATGAATTGACTGAAGGGAAGTACATCACCATCGAGAGACAACGGCCTCCTTACACCTACGACGTTGCGACTACGTCCAGCGGCTTTCGTGTGACTGCCACCCGCGACAGCGCCGGCGCTCCAGCGCAGCTCTGGATCGACGAAAACATGCAGGTCCAATCGTCGAACTGAGAGTGTGCTCACGGTGACCCTCATCCTTGAATACTGATCACGCGTTGCTGACCGCGATTTGATGCGCGCGGTATGATCTACCGATCAGCATGGCCAGACCGATGAAGCGCATCCTGGTTACGGGAGCTGCGGGCAAGGTGGGCAGCCATTTCATTGCCCACATTCTGCAGTTGGATCCCGATGTGCGGGTTCGGGCGCTCTGTCATAACCGGATGCTGGAGCCTGAGGAGCGCCTGGAAATCGTCCGCGGAACGATCTCGGAGCGCGCGGCGGTGCACTCGGCCATGCAGGGAATCACCCACGTTCTGCATTGCGCCACCTGCAAGGAAACTCCCGATGACGTGATGGACGTGACCGTCAAGGGCCTGTTCTGGCTGTTGGAAGAGTGCCGTGCCAGCGCCGCATTCAAACAGATTATTCTCATCGGTGGCGACGCCGCACTGGGACATTTCTTCTATCCTCATCCCCTGCCAGTCACGGAACAGCAGAAACACGGAGCGTATCCCGGCTGCTATGCGCTTTCCAAAGTTCTCGAAGAAGTGATGCTGGAGCAGTATTTCATTCAGTACGACCTCTCAGGTTGCTGTTTGCGCGCGCCCTGGATCATGGAAAAGGATGATTTCAAATACTCTTTGTCCTTTGGCGAAGACGTATTCGGAGGGCCGCGATGGCGCGACCTGGTGGGCGCGAAGCGGGCCGATGAATATTTGAAAAGCGGTGCGGTGCCGCTGATGCTCGACCCGAAAGGCAGGCCGGTGCAGCGCAACTTCGTGCACGTAAGCGATCTGGTAGCGGCCATAGTGCGCGCCCTTGACCATCCCAAAGCTCACCAGCAGACTTTTAATATCTGCATGGACGAACCCGTGGATTACCGGCACGTGGCTGACTATCTGAAGGAAACCCGGGGGCTTCCCTCGGTGGAGATCGAAACCCCCTTCTGGTCAACCTGGCTGGACAACTCCAAGGCAAAATTCGTATTGGGCTGGCGGCCGGCTTTCGACCTCAAGCGCCTGATCGAGGAAGCCTGGACATATCAGCGAAGCGAATCCGACCCGCGCCGGGTCTGGTATCCCGGCTAGCGTTTGAAATGCCAGACCGCCATGCGCATTGATGCTCACCAGCACTTCTGGATCTATGATCCGCGCGAGTATGACTGGATCGACGATTCGATGGCAGCGCTGCGCCGTGAGTTCCTGCCTGGCGCGCTGCAACCCGAGCTGGAGCGGGCTGGGTTTCAGGGATGCATTGCGGTACAAGCGCGGCAGACGACTGAGGAGACGCGATGGCTCCTCGAACTGGCCGAGTCGTCGCCGTTTATTCTGGGCGTCGTCGGGTGGGTTGATTTGCAATCTCCAGACGTGCGATTGCAGTTGCAGGCTTTTGCCCGCAATCCCAAGCTGGTCGGGGTTCGCCATGTAGTGCAGGGGGAGCCCGACGAACGATTCATGCTGCGGCCGGAATTTCTGCGCGGCATTTCTGTTCTGGAAGAGTTCAATCTGGCCTATGACATTCTGATCTACCCCAAACATCTTCCCGTAGCGGCCGAGTTCGTGCGCCAGTTTCCGCGGCTGCGTTTTGTGTTGGACCACCTGGCCAAACCTCCGATCAAGAGCGGAAGCCTGCAGCCCTGGGAGCGAGGGATCAGAGAGCTGGCAGGTTTTCCGAATGTCTTTTGTAAATTG
>DATGYF010000228.1:0-10218 GCA_035298145.1 Terriglobales bacterium
GGGAACACACAACTGGCAACTGAATTACTTATTTCCGTCGGGATATACCAGGATCTTGCTGGCCTCGCCGGTCTTCAATCGATCCATGGCCCGGGAGAAATCTTTCATCGCGATGCGATCCGTGATCACGGGATGGAGGTCCAGTTTCCCAGCCTTCAGCAACGCGGTCATCTGGTACCAGGTCTGATACATGCGGCGTCCGCTGATGCCTTGAACGGTGACGCCCTTGAAAATGATGTCTTCGGAGAAGTTCAGGGAGATGGGCTTGGAGGTCAGTCCCAAAAGAGAAATGCGCCCGCCGCGCCGGACTACGTCGAAAGCAGTCCGTATCGCGCTGGGATGCCCCGCCATCTCGAGCACGACGTCCGCGCCCAGTCCGCCGGTTTGCTCCATCACGATGACGCGCACGTTGTCTTTTGAGGGATCAAGCGCGAAATCTGCTTTCATCTCCTTCGCCAGGCGGCGGCGATGCTCATTCACCTCGATGGCAAAAATCGTGGTCGCTCCCACCGCGCGGGCTACTGCAATCGAGAACAGCCCGATCGGTCCGCATCCAGTAATCGCGACCGTCTTGGCTGCAATCTCCCCCGCCAGCACGCAATGCACGGCGTTCCCCAGGGGATCCAGAATTGACGCGTACTCTTGCGGGATCGCCGGATCGAGCTTCCAGATATTCGATTCCGGAATCACCACGTACTCGGCAAACGCCCCGTCCGCATCCACGCCGATGATCTTTACGCTCTGGCATATGTGGGCTTCCCCGGTGCGGCATTGCAGACACTTGCCACAGGCAATGTGCATCTCGGCGGAAACGAAATCGCCTTCCTTCACGCTGGTCACTTCGTCGCCGAAGGCCGCCACTTCACCACAAAATTCATGGCCGGGGATCAAGGGCGGATGTATGCGGTTCTGCGCCCAGCGGTCCCACTCGTAAATATGCAGGTCGGTGCCGCAGATGGAAGCAACTTTTACCTTAACCAGCACCTCGTTCCGGCCAAACGCCGGAATTTTGACTTCGCGAATCTCCGCCCCCGGCGCGGCTTCCGGCTTGACCACCGCGAGCATCGTTTTTTGCATGAAGGACAACCCGTGGGGTTCGAAGTGATCAGCCGAACTTTCTATTTTAACACTACGCTGACAGGGCCTCTGGATGCGGTAGAGCACGGGCCAGCTGTTCACGCCGAGAGAGTGACCGCAGGAACCGGTTCCAGCTGAATCTCGATGCCGCCCAACCGCTTCGCGATCAGGTTATAGATCCATGCGCCAATGGCGCCGAACACGAATCCCATAGCACCGTAGATAACCGGCGCGAGGATGCCGAAGGCCAGAATGGCCGCGCCGCCGATGGCGCTATTGGCCTGTTGCGTCGCCATGCTGGCCAGTCCTGCGATCAGGGCGAAGGGAAGAAGAAGCAAACCCATGCAGCCATAGAGGACTCCCAACATCTTGGCACAGGAAAGAACGCCCACTGACTTTATGCGTTGCATCACGCCTCCTGTTGTTTCAGCGATGCCGATTTTTTGAGTTTCCCCAACCGCCGCCGCCCGGAGTCTCAACCCGAATCCGTTCGCCCTTGTCTAGCCGCACATTGGACTTGCCCGCCAATTTTTCTACCGAACCGTCCGCCCGGACCACGGATGCGTCCCCGGGCGCGCCATCCGCGCCTCCGCTCAGTCCCCAGGGCCCACGTGCGCGTCGGTCGGAGAGCAGCGTCACTTCGGCCTCGGTTAATACTTCTATTTCCCGGATGATTCCATCTCCGCCGCGGTGCCTGCCATCGCCGCCGCTTCCGGGCCGCAGAGAATATTGCCGCACCCGAAGCGGATACGAATACTCCAGCGCCTCCGCCGGCGTGTTCAGCGAATTTGTCATGTGGGTGTGCACCCCCGAGATACCCGGCTTGGTCGGACGCGCGCCCATTCCGCCGGCGATGGTTTCATAGTAGGCAAAAGGGTCGCCGGTACGGGGATCCATTCCTCCGATGGTGAGATTGTTCATGGTTCCCGAAGCCGCAGCCGGAATCCGCTCTGGAATGGCCTGCGCCAGGGCTCGCAGCAGAACGTCCACGATCCGTTGCGAGGTCTCGACATTCCCTCCCGCCACCGCCGCCGGAGGCCGCGCATTCACCACCGTCCCAGCCGGGGCTATAACTCGGATCGGGCGCATCAGCCCAGAGGTCGCCGGCACATCCTCAGCCAGCAGGCAGCGGAATACATAGAAGCAGGCAGAGTAAGTGATGGCCTCGACCGCATTGATGCTGCCCTGAACCTGGGGATCGGAGCCCGTGAAATCCACGGTCACCATGTAGGCGGGGGCGAGACTGGGAGTGTGGCCACGGGCGACTCGCCCGCGAGAGTGCTGAAACGTCACCGCCACCACAATCCGGACCGGACGGTCGCTGATTCCGTCGCTGTCCATAAAATCTTCCGCCCGGTACGTGCCCTTCGGCACCTGCGCCAAAAACGCGCGCATCATCCGCTCCGAGTAATCCAACAGCCCTCGCGCCGCAGACCGAGCCCGCTCCAGCCCATAACGCGCGCAAATCTGGCGCATGCGCTCAGCGCCGGTGTGGCAGGCCGCAATCTGCGCTCCCAGGTCGCCCTCGCGCTCATTGGGGGTACGGACGTTGTTCAACAGCAGCGCCAGAACATCGAGCTCCAACTTGCCCGCACGCATGATCCGCACCGGTGGAATGCGCAATCCTTCCTGATAAATCTCGCGACACAGCCCCATCGACCCGGGATAAGTCCCACCGACATCAGCGTGGTGGGCCCGCGACGCCACATAGAAGTCGGGATCGTTTTCCGTAGCGCCGGCGTCCCCGCCGGCTGTCGCGAGGGCATCTTGCCCTCGCCCCTTGCGCCCGATATACACCGGCGCCACCAATGTAATGTCCGGCAGGTGCGTCCCGCCGCGAAAGGGATCGTTCAGCATGGCCACGTCGCCGGGCCCCAGCGGAAAACTATCAATAGCCGCGCGCACCGACATTGGCATCGAACCCAGATGCACGGGCATGTGATCGCCCATGGCAATCACTTGGCCGTGCGCGTCAAAGACCGCGCAGGAGTAGTCTCGCCGCTCTTTGATATTGGGAGAAAACGCGGTCCGCCGCAGAGCGGCGCCCATCTCCTCGGCAATGGAGTGATAAATGTTCTTGAAGATTTCCAACTCGATGGGATCTGTTCGCATAGGTGAGATCACGACCAATCTGCCGCCAGTGTACGACACCGCTCAACTCTCACCGGCGAAAGGTCCTCCGCGCGCTCATTTTTCGCCCCCTTCCCGCTCTGCCGGGGCCAGAAACGCCGGAATCCTTTAGAATGTGATTGTCCCGGAGGCGCAGGTCATGCTAGAAACGCGGATGGGAAAGAACGTCTCAACAACGAACGCGGCTTCTGGAAATTAAGATGAGCCCACGAACTCGAGCCAAAGCCAAGTCTGCTGCGATCGAAGTCCTGATTCCTGAGAAACTTTATTTCCGCATCGGAGAAGTTTCCCGGCTGTGCCACCTGCCGGCTTACGTGCTGCGTTTCTGGGAAACCGAGTTTCCCCAACTCAAGCCGGTGAAGAGCAGCACCGGTCAACGCATGTATCGCCGTAAGGACGTCGAAAGCGTACTGCGGATCAAGCAACTGCTGTACGAAGAGGGGTTCACCATCCCGGGAGCTCGGCAGCATCTCCGGGCCGAGATCAAGACCGACAAGAAGCAGGATCCGCTGCCCTTTCCGTTGCGTCCCACTTCCGAGTTGAAATACATTCGCCAGGGCCTGAAGGACATACTCACCCTGCTCTCAGCCCGCCGCTAGGCGTGACTCAGAACAGGTGTGGGTCGGACAATCTTGTCCGACGCCTTTAAATTTGTTTTGATTTCGACTGATCGATTACTGACGCGACTGATTAGGCTGGTTCAAGTCAAAAGCGTCGGACAGGAGTGTCCGGCCCAAGCAAGACCTTCCATCCAGCTCACAGGGTTTAGAATCTGAACAGAGGATACAGATGCAAACCCAAGGCGAATCAAAACCGAACTCCGGTTCAGGGCAGGCGGCCGAACATGTGGCCGAAGCTCACACTCTGCTGAAGACTCTGCAGGGCAAGGTTGCGGAACATCCCGAAATCGGGCAAGCCATTCACAAACTCGAGCAGGCGCTCGCGATTCTCGAAGTTCAGACCGGCGGAATGCTGTGACGGATTACGGCGTCGTAACCAGCGGCAACTCGATGAAACTCGCCTCGCCGCTGGCGTGATACACCCGCTGGTCCGCCTTCCGATAGTCCTCAGGTTTGGCCCAGAAGATGCTCGGCACAAAAGTCTGCGGGTTGCGGTCGTAGAGCGGGAACCAGCTCGACTGAATCTGCACCATGATTTTGTGTCCGGGCAGAAAGACATGATTTGCCGTGGGCAACTCAAAGCGGTAGAGCAGCGGTTTGCCGGCGGCAATCGGCTTGGCTGTCTCCAGGCTCTCCCGATAGCGGCCGCGGAAAACATCGGCCGAGATCATCAATTGATACCCTCCCATTGCCGCCTGGCCGGCCACTTCATCGGGATACACATCGATCAGCTTCACTACCCAGTCGGAATCGGTGCCGCTGGTCGAGGCGATCAGGTTGGCCACGGGTTGCCCACTGATTTTTACCGGCGCCTTTAGAGTGTCGGAGGCGAAGGCCAGCACATCCGGGCGCCCGGACGCCTCGCGCTGATCGTCCACCAGCCATTGCGACCAGGTGTAGCCGGTTGTGTAACCGACAGGTTGAATCGGGCGGGCGCGGAAGGGCACGGGCTTGGCCGGATCTGAGATGTACTCGTCGAACTCCGCATCGCCGAACTTCGGCGCGGTGAGGCCAAGCTTCAAACCGGCGGTGAGATAGAGCGGCGTCGGCTTCACGGTACAACCGCTGGCGCAACCGGCCGGCCACGCGGAGAGACGCCGCCAGGTGTTGGTACCGGTCTCAAACGCGGCCACCGGCGGAATGTCGGCTTTAGGCGCGCCATCTTTCAGGTACTGGTCGAGGAATGGCCGCAGAATATTCTGGCGAAAGTAGAGTCCGGTATCGCTGTTGAATTTCAGGGCACCCAGCGTGCTGCCGTCGTCGATCTCCTGCCCGTGATGCCACGGGCCCATCACCAGGAAAACTTTGTCGTTGCTCGTGTCCTTCGGTTTGATGGCCTTGTAAACTGCAATCGCGCCATAGATGTCTTCCTGGTCCCACAGGCTGTGCACCAGCATCACCGGCACCTTCAGAGGTTGGGCCGCAAGAATCTTGTCCATCGCCTGGTCGCGCCAGAAGGCATCGTAAGCGGGATGCTCGAGAATCTTCCGCCAGAATCCGACCTGCTCAAGCCCGCGAATGCGTCCCAGTTCTCCCGCTGATCCGGCCTGCATGAACATGTCGTAGTCATCGTAATTGCTGCTCCACCATTTGGCGTCGTTCTTGCGCGTAGCCTCCTGTTCGTAGATGTACGACATGTTCTGCTGGCGAAAGGCGCCGTTGTGAAACCAGTCGTCGCCCATCCATCCGTCCACCATGGGATTCATCGGCACTGCAACTTTCAATGCCGGATGCGGATTGACCAGCGCCATCAATGGCAAAAAGCCATCGTACGAAATGCCGAGGATGCCGATTCTGCCATTGCTTTCCGGAATATTTTTCACCAGCCAGTCGATGGTGTCATAGGTGTCGGTGGAATGGTCAACCGGCGTCGGATTCTGCGGCCCGTGCAAGGGACGGTTCATCACATAGTCGCCTTCGGAGCCATATTTTCCGCGCACGTCCTGAACGACGCGGATGTAGCCGCCTTCGACGATCACCTCGGTAGCGTTGTCGTAGCCGTTCAGAATCGGACCCAGGTGAGAACTGGGGGCCGCATTGGTTTCCTCTCCTCCGCGGGGATCGTGACTGGTGAGTTCGTTCGCGCTATAGGGAGTGCGCGTTAGAAGGATAGGCGCGCCCCTGGCTCCTTTGGGTATGAGAATGACGGTGTACAACTTCACTCCGTCGCGCATGGGAATCATCACTTCCCGTCTGACGTAGTCAAAGCTGTCGGTCCGGGGCTCGAACTGGTTCGGCGTTTCGCTGGGGTACGAAGGATACTGCGCTGTCGAAGCGTTCTGCGCCGCCACTGACTGAACAAATGACGCTCCGCTGAACATCACGAAAAGACACCATGCGATACCAGGCAGAATGCACTTGCCCGAAACGCACGTCCTCACACAGCCTGACTTTCCCATAGACTCGCCTCCGCGAAGAGTGTAATGCACAGCGCCAAACCAATCTGCGGTTTGGTTACGCGAACGCCCGAAGTTCGAAGTCCGACGTCCGAGGTCCGCCCTTCAGGTCAAGGCCCGGTCCAGATGGCTATAACCGCCGTCCACGAAAATATGCTGGCCGGTAGTGTGCCCGGATTTTCCCGAGAGCAGGAAAATCGCCATGGCGGCAATCTCTTCCGCTGTTGTCATGCGCTTGCCCAACGGGATTTTTGAAAGGATGGCACTGAGTTTTTCCTCGGGATTTGGAAACGTGGCCAGCCACTCCCGGTAGAGCGGGGTCATCACTTCGGCCGGCAGAATAGTATTGACCCGGATGTTGTACGGCAGCAGTTCCGCGGCCCATTCCCGGGTGAGCGCCATCACAGCGCCTTTTGACGACGCGTAGCCGGAAGTGCCGCCCTGCCCGGTGACTGCGGTTTTCGATCCGATATTGACGACCGCTCCCCGGGCCCGCTTGAGATGGGGTAGAGCGTAGTGCGCCATGCTGTAATAGTGCACCAGGTTGCGTTCGAGCGAGGCCACGTATTCGCGCGGATTTCCCTGCTCCAGGCCGACTTTGTCGTTGCGGCCCGCATTGTTGACCAGCGCATCAAGGCGTCCGAATGTTTTGACCGCCTGCTCCACCGCGCGGGAACAATCTTCGGGATTCGCGAGTTCGACTGTAACCAGGCCGCAGGCTGCGCCCTGGCTACGCACTTCGTTCTGCAGCTGCGCGCCGGCGTCGCCATCGCGGTCCACGATCACCGGCACCGCGCCCTCGCCGGCAAGCAAGCGCACGATGGCCGCGCCGATCCCCTTGGCCCCGCCGGTCACGATGACAACTTTGTCCTTCAGTTCCAGATCCATGCCGTTTCAGGTCCGCCCATCAACCGTGGAGATTGAAAAAGCCTCCATCGATCGGATAATCCACTCCAGTGATAAAGGACGCCTCATCGGAACACAAGAAGAGCGCCAGCGAAGCAACTTCCCCCGGCTCCGCCATTCTTCCGATAGGTTGCGCCTGTGACAATTTCTCGAACATTTCCCGCTCGCGCCCGGGATAAGTATTGCGCAGGTAATTATCGACAAAGGGAGTGTGCACCCGGGCCGGCGAAATGCAGTTGCAGCGGATCTTGTAAGCCAGGCAATCCCGTGCGGCCGAATATGTCATCGAGATGACGGCGGCCTTGCTCATGGAATAGGCAAAGCGGTCGGCAAGCCCCACCGATCCCGCAATCGACGCCATGTTCAGGATCACGCCCCCGCCGTTGGCTTTCATGGAGGCAACCGCGGCCTGCATGCAGTTGTAGTAACCCTTCACATTCACGCGAAAAACGCGGTCGAAGTCTGCTTCCGTGGTGCTCTCGACCGTGCCAATGTGCGAAACTCCCGCATTGTTCACCAGAATCGATACTGGCCCATTTGCGGCCAGCTGCCTAAAGGTCTCTTTGACCAGTTTCTGGTCAGTGACGTCACAGGCGCAGGCCGATGCTTTTCCTCCCGCAGAAGTAATCTGCCGGCAAGTTTCTTCCCCTGCGCCCAGGCTGATATCCAGGACCCGCACCGTGGCCCCGTGCGCGGCAAACTTCATGGCAATCGCCTGTCCGATGCCGCTGCCCCCGCCGGTCACCAGGGCAACCTTGCCGTCGAGCCTGAGATTGGTATTGGCTTGCGGTTGACTCAGAGCGAGACGCCTCTCTTCCACGGGATGAAATCATTCTGCGCATTCAGCTCGGCCTTCGTCCTGGTTTCGCCGCTGGCCACTTTGATGACCAATTCCAGGATTTCCTCGCCCATGCGCGCGATGGTGGTCTCGCCCGAAACTACGCCACCGGTGTCGATATCAATAATGTCATTCATGCGCCGCGCCAGGGATGAATTGGTGGAGAGCTTGACCACGGGAGCGATGGGATTTCCCGTCGGCGTACCCAGGCCGGTGGTGAACAGGACGACGCTGGCTCCTGCGCCCACCTGCGCGGTCACGCATTCCACGTCATTTCCCGGCGTGCACTGCAAGTGCAGTCCCGGTTCGGTCGAGTATTCGGGATAGTCCAGCACGGCGGTCACCGGAGAAGTCCCGCCTTTTTTGGCCGCACCCGCCGATTTCATGGCGTCGGTCAGCAAGCCATCGCGAATGTTTCCGGGCGACGGATTCATTTCGAAGCCGGAGCCTACCGATCGGGCGCGCGCCTGGTAGTCTCGCATCAACTTCACAAAGCGGTCCGAGACTTCCTTCCGCGTGGCGCGATTAATCAGCTGCTGCTCCACGCCGCATAATTCCGGAAATTCGGAAAGAATCGCCCGTCCCCCGAGGGCCACGAGAAGATCGGCAGTGTGTCCGATGGCAGGATTCGCCGAGAGCCCGGAGAATCCGTCGGAGCCGCCACACTTCAAACCCAGACACAAATGAGAAAGCGGTGCCGGCGAGCGCCGGGCCTTATTGGCTTCGACCAGGCCAAGAAATGTCCGCCGGATGGCCTCCGAAAGCATGGTCGATTCGGTGCCGCTTTGCTGCTGCTCCAGGATAATCACGGGCTTGTTGAGATTCGGATTGCGCTTTTCGATCTGCGTACGCAGGATTCCAATCTGCGCGTTCTGGCAACCCAGGCTGAGGACTGTAGCACCCGCCACGTTGGGATGGTTGATGTATCCCGCAATCAGCCCGCACAAATTGTTGGCGTCTTCCCGGGTGCCGCCGCACCCGCCTTCATGCAGCAGGAACTTTATGCCGTCAATATTCTCAAACACTCGAGACCGCTGCGGCTCGGAACCATTTCCAAAGGCACTGCCATCCCCTGCGACGTCCAGTTTGCCTTCCCGGTAGCGCTTCGCCAGCTCGGCCACCTGGCGGCGATAGATTTGCGGCGGTGCAAAACCCAACTCCTCTTCAAAGGCCTGCTTCAGAACGCCGATGTTTCTGTTCTCACAAAACACCAGCGGGACCACCAGCCAGTAGTTGCGCGTGCCCACCTGGCCATCGGGCCTTGCATACCCGGCGAACGTCCGCTCCTTCCAGCGCGAAATATCAGGCGCCTGCCAGCGGTACTGGCCGGACTGCTCGTGGAAATCGGAAGCCTGGTGCTGAACGTTGCTGGTAGTCAGCCTCTCGCCCCGGCTGATAGGCTTCGCGGCTTTTCCTACCAGCACGCCATACATGATCACGTCCGCGCCGGCGGCAAGGTCTTCTGTCGCGAACTTGTGCTTGGCAGGCACGGTTGAAACCAGCGTGTAGGAGTTGCCGGCGAATTCAATCTGCTCACCCTGGCTGAGGTCGGTGAGCGCAATCAGGACATTGTCCCTGGAATCGAGTTGCAGGATCCGGTCGGGCATCGCCGTCTATTGTAGAACAGGGCGTTCAGATGGACTCATCTCATTGATTCCTGCAGCTCCTTACGGTGCCGGTTTTCTTGGCGTCCTTTTGCGCCTCCTTTGCGCCCTTTGCGGTAGAGCTTTGACCTGAAATCGTTCAAAAATCTTAAACCGCAAAGTTCGCAAAGAAGGGCCACAAAGGACGCCAAGATTAGTGAAACAGGGCTGACGGGCGGGGATAATTCGTCAACGAGACAGACCTAGCCACGCCCTGGCGGTTTCAATTTCCAGAATCGTTGCGCGTTCCCTCCCAGGATCGCTTCCTGCGCCTGGATCGGCTGACGGCCAATATGATCTTTCACCACTCCCATCGCTCTGGCATACGATGCAGCCACGGTGCAAACGGGCCAATCAGACCCGATCATCAGGCGCTCCACTCCAAAGCATTCGAAGGCAACATCCAGATAGGGCGCTATGTGCTCGGGCTTCCACTGCCGCCAGTCCGCTTCCGTCACCAGTCCGGACAATTTACAAAAGACATTCGGAAAACCTGCCAGCTCTCTGATCCCTCGCTCCCAGGGCTGCAGGCTTCCGCTCTTGATCGGAGGTTTGGCCAGGTGGTCCAACACAAAACGCAGCCGCGGAAACTGGCGCACGAACTCGGC